>RPQK01000698.1 GCA_003819755.1 Acidobacteriota bacterium
ACCGGCTTATTTTAGCCCCCCGCTGCGCTACCGGGGAACATGGACGAAAAGCAGGGGAAAAGGGGAAAGGGGAAAAGGGGCAAAGGGGCAAAGGGGCAAAGGGGCAAAGGGGAAAGGCAGAGGGGCGAAGGGGCGGAGGGGCGGAGGGAAGAAGGGAAAAGCTCAGCGGCGGTTGAGTGACTCGCCGTTTTTCAGGCGAGTTGTATCGAAACCCCGCGCCTGTGCCTTCCCCTCTTCCCCTCTGCCCCTTTGCCCCTTTGCCCCTTTGCCCCTCTGCCCCTCTGCCCCTTTGCCCCTGCTTCTTCGAAAAACACCGCCCCGTTCACCCGATTTGTATATAATTCCGCAATGGAAATACCCGAAGCTCTTACTTTCGATGACGTTCTTCTAGTGCCTTCCAAAAGTGACGTCCTTCCGGGTGAAACAGACCTCAGAACCGTCTTCTCCAGGAACATTTCGCTGAACATCCCCATCTCCTCCGCCGCCATGGATACAGTGACCGAGGCCCGGCTGGCCATCGCTCTCGCCAGACAGGGGGGAATCGGAATCGTTCATCGCAATCTTTCTATTGCCGCCCAGGCAGCTGAAGTCGACAAAGTGAAACGATCTGAATCCGGGATGATTGTCGACCCCGTCACAGTGCGGCCCGAGACCAGCATTCGAGAGGTCCTGGACGTGATGAGCCGCTATAAGATTTCGGGGGTGCCCGTCACGAGCGACAAGGGCAAGCTCGTCGGCATTCTCACGAACCGCGACCTGCGCTTCCTGGATGACATGGAGCGCACCGCGGCTGACCTGATGACCAAGGAAAACCTGGTGACCGTCAAGGAAGGGATCAGCCTTGAAGAGGCCAAGAAGAGGCTGCATGCAAACAGGATTGAAAAACTCCTCGTCGTTGACGACGACTTCAATCTTAAGGGGCTGATCACGGTCAAAGACATCATGAAGATGATCACCTACCCGCATGCAACTAAGGACTCTTTCGGGCGGTTGCGGGTTGGAGCCGCAGTCGGAGCAACCGGAGACTATCTGGAGCGAGCCCGCGAGCTGGAGGGCGCCGGGGCAGACGTGATCGTCATCGACACGGCCCACGGACACACCAAACGGGTGCTTAGCGCGGTCAGCGAGCTCAAGAAACGGCTGAAAAAGGCCGACCTGGTCGCAGGAAACATCGCGGCCGGTGAAGCGGCCCAGGACCTCTATGACGCCGGCTGCGACGCGGTCAAAGTTGGAATGGGTCCGGGCAGCATCTGCACTACTCGCGTGGTCAGTGGCGCCGGTATGCCGCAACTGACCGCCATCCTCGAGTCTGTCGCCGTTGCGCGCAAGCTCGGGCTGCCGGTCATCGCGGACGGAGGCATCAAGTTCTCGGGGGATATCACCAAAGCCATTGCCGCAGGGGCCGACTCGGTCATGATCGGAAACCTGTTCGCGGGGACCGACGAGTCGCCCGGTGAGCTGGTGTTTTACCAGAACCGCAGCTACAAGACCTACCGTGGGATGGGATCACTCGGAGCGATGGCCGGCGGCAGCGCCGACCGTTACGCACAGGAGACCGAAACTGGAGATCGCAAGCTCGTTCCCGAAGGAATCGAAGGCCGGGTGCCGTATAAGGGAAGTGTTGAAAGCCTGATTCCAATGCTGATCGGAGGCGTCCGGTCAGGAATGGGCTACTGCGGGGTGCATAACATCAAGGAACTGCAAGGAAACTCCCGTTTTATCAGGGTTTCGAACCTTGGGCTCCGCGAGTCACATGTCCACGATGTGATCGTCACCAAGGAAGCGCCGAATTACAGGATAGAGGAGTAGCGCGCGCCTTTTCGCCGATCCGTTCGTAGTTCCGCCTTCTTTAGGCGGGCAGTTGAAAGCGTGGAGACCAGCAACCGGCGCGATTCAACTGCCCGCCTGGAAGGCGGAACTACGAACGGATTGGCGAAAAGGCGCGCGCTACGGGTCACAACGATCAAGGTGTCGTCAGCTTCGCCAAGTCCACTACCTGAAAATACCCGTCATCGTACACGACCGCCTTCCCAGGCGGGTTCGCGAAAAAGAAATCACCTGCCGGTCGATCGCCCTTCAAGGAAAGAATGTAGTCATTGTATGGCTCGTAATAGCAGCGCGTTCTCCTGAAACGGTGGGTGAAATCCTCTTTCCTGACCAGGACGTAGTCGACTCCCGTCTCTTTCCGGAAGTCCGCGACCACCGGCAGGTCGGTTGCGTAGTAGGCTTTGAATACCTGCGTCAGCCGATTCCGGATTTCCTGGTAGTAACGATCATACAGCGGCTGATTTGCCTCGTCGGAAACATAAACCTTCCGCCGGGAGAACAGCGGAATATTGTCCATCTCGCCCGGCGGACCGGCGAGCAGTGCGTCCTTCGGGAGTCGCTCGACAAATTCATAGAGTTTCCAGGCAAACCGCTGGTCGGCCCAGAGGTTCAGGTTTCCCGCAAAACCGCTCCCTCCCACGGCGATGGAGCTGACAATCACAAGCAGCGCGGTCCAGCCGGCCGACCCGGGAACACGCGCTTTCGTCAAAAGCCAGGAAATCAGGCCAAACCCCGCTACGGTGATCAAGATAAGACCCAGGAAGGGGATGGTGTACTTCAGGTTTCGATCCGGGATATGCAGGCGAAATGCAACCAGCCGGGACACTTCGAACATCACCAGCGAAAAGCCCAGCGGAAGGCCCACAGCAGCCGCAAAGCGTAGACGCTCCTTAGCCATGAAAAAGGCAGACAACCCCACTGCGACCAGCAGCCAGGCCCAGGGTCCGAACAACCCCGGGGGCAGGTGCCCGACCACGAAGTTCCTAGAAAACAGCGAGATGAGTGAGGGCATGGGGAGGAAGGGGAAACGGCTTCCGATCTGCCATTCCGGCATCCTCTGCGCCTGCTCAAGCGTCACGATCCGGCCTATCTCGGGGTCTCGAAATACCATCGGCCAGAAGCCCAGAGCCAGGACCCCCAACGCGATCAGGTCCCACTTGCTCCAGGCACGCCTGAGCACCGTCCAGACGGCATAGGAGGGCCCAAGAACAAGGAAGATCGGGGGATAGAAAAGGCCTGACACGAGCGTCGCCGCAAGCGCAACTCGCTGTCTTTCGCCAAGTACAGCCCAGACAAAGACAATCAGCCCGGGCACCGCCCAACCTCTCGGCAGCCCCCCGTCCGTCAGCCCCGCAAGCGTCGGCGAATGGACCGTCAGAAAGACCAGGGTCCAGCCGAGAAACCCTCCGTGCAAAAAAACGCCGATCCGGTAGAGAAACACGAGAACGACTGCCAGGAGCCCGAACTGCAGGACCTTGGAGAGAACAACCGCATCGATCGCCCAGGCGAGCGGATAGTGGGCGTAGTAGTAAAAAGGCGGGGTATGAGAGCGGAAATACCGCGTTAAGAGATCGTTGTGAAACAGCTGCCCGTCGCTGGCAAGATAGAGCGGATAGATCTGCTGCCGGGTGTCATCCGAGACACGGTAATAATCGAAGATCTTCGGGGACTGATAGATCAGGAAGCAGAAGATGTAGATAACAACGCCGGCACCGAGCAGCCTCCCCCCAATTGCCTGCCCTGCTTTCATGGCCTGCTATTATAATCGTCCCGATGCTGGCGCTTCCGCTTCTTGCCGTTTTCCTGTTGTTTCCGGAAGGGAAGGTGGAAGAGGTGCTGACTCATCTTGCTGAGGTCAAACGTTCCCCAGAGAGCCAGAGCTTCCTCCTGACTGAAGCCGATATCAATCAGTTTGTAGAGCGCAAGGTGAAGGCTAGCAAAGCCCCCGGATTTGAGAGCCTCCGCCTCTTACTCCTGGGAAACGGCCGACTGCGCATTGAGGCAGCCGTTGACGTGGACAAAGTCAAAGTCGAAGCCTTTCCATTCAGCGGTTTCTCCAGACTCCTGAACGGCCGCCAAACGATCAGAGTCGACGCGGTATTGCGGGTCGATGAAGGGAAAGGCCGCCTCGATGTGGAGAGCGCAAAGATCAGCGGAGTGTGGATACCAGCCTGGCTGATGAGCGCCGCGCTGGCCGCCGTCTCGAAACGCCAACCACCCTACATTGACGTCACCGAAGGTTTTCCGCTGCCGTACGGGATTGATGAGGTGAAGATCTCGAAGGGTAAGCTGGAGATAGTCCGATAGTTTCTCATCCACGAATTACACGGCGCGGCGTAGCCGCAACCAAAAGCCTGCCCGATGAAGAAGAAAGACAGAATGTCGAATATCGAATGTCGAATGTCGAAGTGAGGAAGAAA
>RPQK01000699.1 GCA_003819755.1 Acidobacteriota bacterium
ATCATTTCTTCCTCACTTCGACATTCGACATTCGATATTCGATATTCGACATTCTGTCTTTCTTCTTCATCGGGCAGGCTTTTGGTTGCGGCTACGCCGCGCCGTGTAATTCGTGGATAAAAACCGGCATCACACCCCGATTCAGTACCTCCAGGAAGCCGAGGAGAACAGAGATGACTCGACATGCAGCGGCCCAACCGGCCAGCCAGGCACCGGCGATTACGGCGACCACCGCCTCTCCCTCCGAGCGCCTCACTTCGCTCGACATCCTTCGGGGCCTGACGGTACTGGTGATGCTCTTTGTGAACGACCTGGCAGGCGTCACGGGGGTGCCGGGCTGGATGAAGCATGTTCAGCCGCCTAATGCCGATGGAATGACCTTCGTCGACGTGGTTTTTCCGGCCTTCTTGTTCATCGTAGGTCTGGCCATGCCCCTGGCTTTCGAGCGCCGGTTCGCTCGTGGGCAATCCGTCCCGGAAGTCCTGCGCCATCTGGTGCTGCGTGCCGGGAGCCTCCTCGTCATCGGGGTCCTGATGGTCAACTCGGATAACGTGTCAGACGCCGGATGGCTGCATCCGGCCGCATGGGGCCTCCTTGTTTACCTGGCCGTCTGCCTGGTCTGGATGAACCTCCCGGGAATCAAGAGGTCGCTACTGGTGCGGTTTGCCGGAGTCGCGCTCATTGTCTGCCTTGTCTTCGCCTTCAAAGGACAGGGCGCGGGAGCCTTAATTGAGCTTCGCCCGTCCTGGTGGGGCATTCTCGGACTGATCGGCTGGGCTTATCTGGTAACCGGCCTCATTTATCTGGCCGGCAGAGGGAACAGCCTTGTCCTGGCCGCCGCCATTCCCCTTCTCTACTGCGTCTACTTCGCCGATCGCGCCGGCTTCTTCGCCCGCCTTTCGGCCTTCGACAGCCTGGTCGATTTCGGTTCAATGCTCGGATCCCATGCCGCGATCACCGCTTCCGGAGCGTTACTGGGGCTGACGCTCTTGCCGCCGGCGCGTACTCATCGTTCGCGCCTTCTTGCTGCCGTGCTCCTCGGCGCGGCTTTCGCGGTCGCGGGCCTTTTGCTGCACTCACTTCATAGCCTCCATCCGATGTTCATCTACAACAAGATTGCCGCCACCGCTCCCTGGTGCCTGCTCAGTTGTGCCTGGACGGCCTGGATCTGGGCGGCCATCTACTGGCTCTCGGAGGTGGCTCGTGTGAGGAAAGGCACTTCCTGGTTGGCCGCCGCCGGTCAAAATGCCTTGTTTGCCTTTATCCTGGGCCCGATTGCCTACACGCTCCTCGGCTTGGGCAGCCGGTTGCCAGGAATCGCCTCGTGGTCCTGGCTTGGCGACCGGTTCTCGACCGGTCTTTTCAGGTCGATCCTGTTTGCTGTCGCAGCCACCTGGCTGACGGCGTTTCTGCACCGCCGGCGCCTGACGCTTCGGTTGTAGAGGAACTGGCCGCCCAGAACTTGGTTGAAAACGCTTCCTCAGTCAGTTACCATTCCGTGGGGAGTCAGGGGCCACGTTTGATGTCAAAGGAGTCTTCTGTCCAGGGAGAGCCGGAGAGACCGGCCACGGTCGCTTCTGACATTTCTCCCGAGCTGATAAACGAGGAACTCAATCGGATCGTCGCGAGTCCCGCCTTCGCGCAGTCCCAGCGCCTGATACGCTTCCTGCGCTTTGTCGTCGAACAGTCGCTTGAAGACAAAGCGGATCACCTGAAGGAATATCTCATCGGCCTCTCGGTCTTTGACCGCACCGATGGGTATGATCCCCGCACCGACCCGATCGTCAGGGTGGAGGCCGGCCGTCTCAGAACCAAGCTGAGGGAGTACTACAGCGCGGAGGGTAAAGACGACCCGGTCATGATAGACCTCCCGAAGGGAAGCTACATACCCACGGCTAAAAGGCGCGCGGACAAATTGATCGAGACCGGGAGTCCGGTCCCCGTTCGCCGCAAATACAATCTCGTTCCTCTCCTGCTGTTGGTCACCACTCTTGTGTCGAGCGCGCTGGCCGCTTACCTCTACCTGCAAAACCGGCAGATACGCAAGACGGCCCAGGCAGAAAAGACCGCGCACATCGCCCCGCAGTTAGCCCCTCTCTGGGGACCGTTCCTCGCACCAGGGACCGAAACCCATGCGGTGTTTGGCAGTCCTTTTTTTCTGACCGCTCCGGACTATCGGATGTTTCTCAGGCCCTACGATATCAACGAGCCTACGGGGCTGGAATCCAATACCGCCTTCCTGCGCCTGCGCGAAAAGCTCGGCCGCCTGACCGGCCCCCGCTACGACTATGCTTTGGTTGGCGAGTTGCTGGCTTTGGTCAAGTTGACCAGTTTTTTCGGAGCTTCCGGGGTTCCCCTGAAGGCCCTCGAATCCCAGAAGACCAATTGGGACTCGATACAGAGCGGAAACATCATTCTCCTGGGCGCTCCCAGGATGAACCATCTTATTCGCCGGTTCCCGCACAGCATAGACTTTGAATGGGCGTCCGAGAATGAGGTTCGCAACCGAAAACCACAGGCAGGCGAGAGCGCTGTCTACTCCGCGCGGTTCCATGAGGGCTTCTACGATCTGGATCCGGCGAGCTGGCAGAATGCGTTCACCTACGTGATCGTCTGCTCGTTTCCCGGTTTTGTGCCCGATCGGGAGATTCTGGTCCTTTCGGCTCACGGGGGCCCGGGCAGCTGGGGAGTCGTCGACTATCTCACCCGCCCGGAGACCGCGGGGCCGCTCCTTGCGCGCATCAACAATTCACGGCCTGGGAAAAAGAACCATTTCCAACTCCTGCTCCGCGTTTACGTGGATCGTGGAGTGCCGATCAGAACCGAGTACGTCACTCATCACCTGACATCCTTCCCGGCTTCGGAGACACGTAACGGTAACCTACCGTAAGGTTTCTGCTACTCACTTCTACCGGTTGGTCTTTGAAGCGAAGATGGCCTGGAGTTGGCAAGTGGCCACTCGACTCCCAGCCTCCAGATTCGAGGGGAGGGTCGGTTCCCTCCCCTCGAATCTGTTTCTTTCTTCCTTAGGCAGACATGATCCCCTTTGAATTCGTCTTTAATCCGAACTGGTGGTATCGCGAATACGGCATCTCGTTTGATCAGTCCTTCTACCTGGATCCCCGACGACGGAACGAAAACGACCTGCTGATGCGGCGGGCCCTGTACGAACGTTTCGAGTTCGGCGAACCTCGTCCTGCACTTCGCCCTATTCTGGGTTCCCTGTACGTCGCCGGCGGGTTCGTTCCCCCGGCTCTTTTCGGAGCCGCAATACACTTCTCCGAGCATGAGGCGCCGGTGGCCGTTCCACGGGATCTCACTCGTGAAGAGGTTTTAGGCCTGCGCGTGCCTGATCTCGAATCCACCTGGCCTATGAAGCAGCTCCTTGAGCATTCGCAGGAGCTATCCCGAGAGTTTGGGTATGTGTTGGGAGACCTGAACACAGACGGAGTACTGAACACAGCCCTGTGCCTGAGGGGCCAACAGCTCTTCCTGGATCTTTACGACGACCCTGACCTGGCCTGTCATCTTTTCAGCGTTGTGGCCGAGACCATTGCCCAGCTGGCGGAGCGAATCAGGAGCGTCACCGGGTCGTCCTCCATCTCGGTCAATCGATCAATCGTGAATGTCGACCCTCGAATCTTCGTCCACGCCAACTGCTCTCTTCAGATGATCTCGCCCCACCTGTATGAGAAATACCTTCTGCCCTATGAGAAGCTTCTTGCCGGGAGATTGACTCCGTACGGCGTTCACCATTGCGGGAGCAACTTCGAGGCGTTCGCCGACTACTACCGGCAACTAAACGGCGTTTTCTTCGACGTCGGCTGGGGTTCGGATATCGCCGCAGCCCGCGCAGCCCTGCCCGACGCCTTCCTCAACCTTCGGCTGAGCCCCATGCGAATGCTGAGCGAAAAGCCCGACGCTATCCGCGAAGATGTGCGCCGGATGATCAAGGCAAGCGGCGCCCCCGATAGAACCGGCGTCTGCTGCATCAACATGGATTACGGGACGCCGGATGGGAATGTGAGGGCGGTGGTGGAGGAACTTCGACTGACCGCTGACCGCTGACGGTCGCGTACAGACATGGAGCCGCGCACGACGCGCAGCGAAGCCGTCAGCCGTCAGAAGGTGTGAAAAAATCAAGCGTGTCGACGGGCTTTTATCGTGGCCGGACTCTCCAGAGTCCGGCGCGTGGATGATGGCTGGTTGCACAATGTACGCGCCGGACTCTGGAGAGTCCGGCCAC
>RPQK01000700.1 GCA_003819755.1 Acidobacteriota bacterium
ACTTTCAGATGGCCAGATCTCAGTGATGACAGGAGCACGGGTTGAGGGGCTCCGGCGTATAGGCTCCACTATGGACTCCGATAGCAGGAGCCGTCCGTAAGGGAAAGACTCGCACTCAATATCGCTGTCGTGGATTTCATGCTGAACGAACCGGGAGGAGAGAAAGCCTTCTCTTCCGGAAGGGAGCGAGACCTGGTAGATCAGCTGACCGTAGTGCTCTGTTGTCTTGATCACGCGCAGCAACTCGCTGGCCGGTGGCCGATCCAGAAGGTCCGAAGTCGGGTCTAGCGTCTTCCGGACGGTCGTGTTAGGTACCACCTGAATGAAGAAATAGCGCTCAGCGGGCACCCGCTTCTCCGCACCTAGGCAGTGCCAAGCAGTTGACGTTTCCAAGACTAAGAGGATGCAGAAATGACTCAGCCTCACACCGAAAGTTAACCACCTGCGATGGAACCTTGTCCAGTTCAGCCGGACACCTTGCAGCCGTTGGGAATGAATAAAATCGCTGCCGCACTCCGTCGGAGGCGAGGATCAGTAACGGCATAACATCGTGTCAGAGAAAATCCAGAAGTGCCGTGCACCAACGTCCTGCCAATTCGGGACGACCAGGATTCGACGTCGAATTCCGCCCACGATCAGGACCGCCCGGTACTTGGTACGGAGTCAGTCCGCCCACCCTATCCTGGGGAATACTTCGCCGGTATCTGCTCCTTCGAGATGCCACGTCTTTTCGTGGGCCTGCCACGACGTCGTTACGACGAACAACAACCAGTTCATGGCGTCAGAAACCCGTGCGGCAAAGTTGTATATTGGTGCTGTTCAATCTCCGGCTCCTGCAAAGGGTGCGTATGCGGAACTCAAAGGCGAAGCGGGCTTGGAAGCAGTGGGTCCTCGCTGGAGTTGCGGCCACCGCAACGGGAATCCTTGTCCTCTTTCTGGCCGTTTCGTGGCTGATCGGGTCGTCGGTCCACAAAATGTGCCGCGATGCGACGGGGGAGTACGGGGGAGATCGGGTCAGCGCCCTGATGAAGTACGCCGACTCACCCGCTCATAGTTTGCGAGATCGGAATCGGGCCGTCTGGGCGCTGGGAAACCTGGGGGATTCTCGGGCCGTCCCCTGGCTCAAAAAGCGTTACACCGGACAGCCATGCGACCACGACCACATGCTTTGCCAAAAAGAGCTAAAGCAGGCGATTCATCTTTGCCAAGGAGGCGTCAACCTTCCCGCTCTGGTCTGGCGTCGCGGCTCGAGCGCCAAGTGACAGTGCAGCGCCTGGGACCCGTGAAGCGCCCAATCACGAATCCAGTCTAGATACGGCACCGGGTACTGCCTGGTTTACCCAACAACAACGGTGGGAATTTGGTGCGTGGTGGAGCTTCGGCTCATTCTCGCAGGTTTCTGAGAAAGACCAGGTCGTCGACTGTGAGGGCGCAGGAGAAGCGGTAACCGGCGGCTACGCGGGTTGGACGCAGGGCGGGCAGCTCGAGGTAAGGGTTATCGAAAATCCGCAAGGTTGCGTCGCCTTTCCAGATCGGGGAGATGCGGACATCGCGTGACTTCAGCCGAACCAGCTCATGTACGGCCGGGTGATCGTGCCGGGCGGCCACGAGCTCGGGAAAGTAGCGCATCAGTACTGCCCCGGCGAAGGTCGGGTTCGGCGGCTGTCTGGTTTCCTCGCGCAGGGTAACGACTGCCTCGACCAGGCGACGGTCCTTCACAGCGAGCGTGGCGCCGAATCTGCCACCCGGGCCAGCAGAAGGAGCCGCTTTCGAGGGCAAGTCGTAGGATCGCGTAATCCAGGTGGAACCAATCTGTTTGGGCCATCCCTGTATGAGTCCGCGCATCAGCGAGACATCCTGGTCGACCCAAATGAACGGACAGTAGCCGCAGGGAGTGCCCTCGTAACTCGCGGAAATCAGAAAGATGGTCTCATGATACTGGCTTCTCACCGGATCAAGGTATTCCTCTCCTGATTCGCTCGCATATTGCCACTCGGCGAAATAGGCGGCGCAGTTCGAAGAATTGAACTCTAGTCCCGGCGGAAGAAACGAGGCGACCGCGCCCGGGTCCGCTTCGTATTCCACCGCGAGGCAAGTGCCGACGTAGTGCCAGGGAGGAGATGGAGCCAGGCTGGAGTTGCCTTTAGGAGTCCGTGGAAGTGTGTATCCGTTGAGCATGTCTTGTACGGTGGTTTCGAGGCGCGACAGCGCAGAAACCCACGGCACGCGCCCGACGTTGGTTATCCGTGGGCTTTCAGCGCTGTCGCCTCGAAACCCACCCTACACCGCTGCGGCCACAAGCAGTCTGCGCGTCCTGATCGTGAGAGTCAACGGAAACGCCGAGAACGCCTATCCTTTCAGACGGCCTTTTCGCCGGCCTTCTGTTGGCAAAGGTCGCGGGATTTAGCGAAATGCGAGGTGAGGAAATCCCGATTGACGAGGTTGTTCAGGAACGTGGTACCCAACCGGCTTTCAAGGAGTCACGATATGCCGCGGCCGTTTCGCCGAAGATCAGGTCACTCCTGCCGCAACGCCACGATCGGTTCAATCTCCATTGCGCGTCGCGCTGGGAAGCAGCAGGCCGCGACCGCGACTGCGATCAGCAACAACGACACCACAATAAAGGTCAACGGATCCGTGGGGGTAACACCGAACAGCAGACTGGAGCCCGCCTGACCCAGCCACAGTGCTCCAAGCAGCCCGAGCATCAGTCCGGTCAGGCTCAGTTTCAATCCCTCACCGAGGATCATGCGGAAAATCTCCCCGGCCCCCGCGCCCACCGCCATGCGGATTCCGATCTCCTGCGTGCGCGTCACGATGGAGTACTGGATGAGCCCGTAAATCCCGACAGCGGCCATCAGCAGCGCCACGATAGAGAAGCCGATCAGCAGCGAGGTCTGAAAGCGACGCTGCGCAAGGTAGGTTCCGAACTGCTGCTCCAAAGGCGCCACTCCATAGATCGGCGCATTCTTCTCCACGCGACGCACGGCCGCCCGAAGTGCCCCGGCCATCGCCATCGGGTCGTCCGACGAGGTTCGTATGAAAAGGTCCATGCTGCGCGGAGGAGGACTCTGCGCGAGCGACACGAACATCTGCGGGAACGGTTCGCGCTCCGGCCCCTGCCGCCGCATGTCGGCCACGACGCCGACGACTGTGCACCAGCGGTTGTCGGAATTCCGCGGGCCCAACTTGAACCTTTTGCCCACTGGATCGTGCCCCGGCCACGAGCGCCGAGCCATTGCATCGTTGATGATCGCGACCGGCGGAGCATCCGGCCCATCCCCGATCGAAAAGAAGCGGCCTCGGAGCAGCGGCGTCCCGATGGCTTTGAAGAAATCCGCGCTGACCTCGTCTCCTGCGAACCGCAGGCGCTCGGACACCGTTCCGTCGTCCCGTTCGACAGTGACGACCTGTTCCCTGCTGTTAGCAATGAACAGATCGCCGATGATGCCCGCGTTCTTCACATCCGGAACCGCCTGAATCGTTTCGAGCACGCGGTCGTAAAGGTCGGTCCGTTGCGCGGGGATGCTGAAGGTCGGCGGGGCGGAGAGCTCCATCACAAGGACCCGCTCAGGCCTGAATCCCGGATCAATGCTGTTCACGTACCACCAGCTTCGGACGAGCAAGCCTGCGCCGACGAGCAGGACGATCGCGAGCGCAAAATCCGCCACCACGAGCCCGCGGCGGATTCGACGGGTGGCCGCTCCGCCCGAGACACTTCTGCCACCCTCCTCGCCGGAGGGACGCAAGTCCCGGCGCAACGTCGCAATCGCGGGCGCCAGTCCCAGCAGAGTTCCCGCGAGTACAGAGATGGCCAAGGCCCAGCCGAGGACGCGGAGATCGAGGTTTATTTCGTTCAGACGCGGCAAGTTGCCAGGGCCAAAGGCGCGGATGAGGCGAACGCCTACTGAGGCGAGCAGTGAGCCAATCAGTCCCGAGACGGCGGCGAGCAGGACGCCTTCGGTAAGCAGCTGTCGCACGATCCGTCCAGCACTCGCTCCAAGTGCAGCGCGAACGGCCATCTCGCGCGCGCGGGCGACGCTGCGCGCCAATGAGAGGCTTGTGACGTTGGCAGCGGCGATGAGGAACACGCAAAACACGGTGCCGCCGAGCATCCACAATGCCAATCGCGATTGGGGTCCGACCATGTAAAGAGTCAACGGGACGACGCTGATGCCCCGGTTCCTTTCGGCCGCCGGCAATTGATCGTTTAGGCGGCGGGCGACTGCGCTCATCTCCG
>RPQK01000701.1 GCA_003819755.1 Acidobacteriota bacterium
CTGGCGGGAACCGGGGCTTGTGGTCGCTGCGCATTCCACTGGAGCACCTCGGGGCGCGCGTGTTCCCGGATATGTTCTCCCTGGCCCAGGCGCATAAGGCTTTCAACCCGGAGGGGGGCATCGCCAACGCGCAGCTCGAGGCGCGGTTCGATATGACGATTAAGGCATTCATGGATCTTGCGGAGGCTGCGAAACATTACCCGCTCGTCAAGAAAGCCTGGTTCGAGTTCCTGGGAGAGCAGCCAGAGCCAATGACCGCCCGCGCCGAATAGGGGATTGTATCCGGCCATCTTGCGGCTGTATAGAGCGCTGTCACTGGCCGTTTACTAACCCACGTTTGCACAAGAAAGGAGAATCTCATGAACTCATCTTCCACCCGCCTACCCACCCCGGAAGGCCCCGGCTCCGTCTCCGGAGCACCGAACCTCCCTGCGGGGTTCACCGGCACATTCACGAGCCGGTACATCGACACCGGTAAGCTGCGCCAGCACGTGGTCATCGGAGGCGAGGGGCCGCCGCTGCTGCTGGTGCACGGCTGGCCGGAGAACTGGTACGCGTGGCGCCTGCTGATGCCAGCGCTGGCCCGGAACTTCCAGGTCATCGCGGTCGACCAGCGCGGTATGGGGCTGACCGACAAACCCCAGGACGGGTACGATAGCGGCACCCTCGCCCTCGACCTGGTCGCCTTGATGGATGCGCTTGGCCATCAGCGGTTCGCCCTGGTCGGCCACGACACTGGATACATTATAGGCTACGCGCTGGCCGCCGATCACCCGGACCGGGTCGCCCGCGTGGCCCTCGCCGAAATCCCTGGGACTCCGCTGCCGCCTCCCGATTCACCCCCCCTGTTCGTCCCCGAGTTGCTCAACAACCGGCTCTGGCACATCCCCTTCAATCGGGTCAATGACGAGCTGACCGAACAGCTCGTCAGGGGACGGGAAGACATCTTCTTCGGCTACGAGTTCTCCATTCAGACCGGAAACGGGAGGAGGCTGCCCGAGGATGTGATCAACTACTACGTCCGTCTCTTCTCCGACCGCGACACCCTGCGTGGCAGCTTCGGACTCTATCGCGCGTGGGACGCCACCACGGCACAGAACAAGGAGCGCACGAACCAGCCGCTGACGATGCCGGTCCTCGCGATCGGCGGGGCGGAAAGCTGGGGTGAAGCGGTCGGGCATATTGCCGCGAACGATGTGCAGACCGTGGTCATCCCCGGCGTCGGCCATTGGGTCGCCGAGACGGCTCCCGAGGAGGTGCTCGCAGCGCTGACCGCGTTCCTGGCACCGTACCGTAATGGCGGGTGAATCCACAGATAGGAGACCACCGTGACCCAAGTCGATACCTCCAATGCCCGTAATGAAGTCCGCCCCTTCCGGATCAACATTCCCGAAGAGGAGATCGTCGACCTCCGTCGACGGATTCTCGCGACGCGCTGGCCCACCAAGGAACTCGTCTCAGACCGATCGCAGGGCGTGCAGCTGGCGACACTGCAGGAGCTCGCCCGCTACTGGGCGAGCGAGTACGACTGTCGCAAGTGCGAGGCGAGACTGAACGCACTTCCGCAGTTCATGACCGAGATCGACGGGGTCGATATCCACTTCATCCACGTCAGGTCGCGGCATGAGAACGCGTTGCCGCTGATCATGACGCATGGCTGGCCCGGCTCGGTCATCGAGCTGCTCGAGATCGTCGGCCCGCTGACCGACCCGACCGCCCACGACGGCACCCCCGAGGACGCATTCCACCTGGTGCTGCCGTCCTTGCCCGGCTACGGCTTCTCGGGCGAGCCGACCGAGCTCGGCTGGGAGTCCGGCCGCATCGCACGCGCGTGGGCGGAGCTGATGGATCGCCTCGGCTACACGCGCTACGTCGCCCAGGGGGGCGATGTGGGCGCCGCCGTCACGGACGCGATGGGCCGCCAAGCGCCCAAGGGGCTGCTAGGCATCCACCTCAGCCTGCTCGCGGGGGCGCTGGGCATCGTCGATCAACTGCCGGCGGAATCCGAGGAGGAACGGGCGGCGCATGACGCGCTCGCGACATTCAGGACGAGCGGTTTCGGCTACTTCCTGGAGCAGGTCACACGGCCGCAGACGATCGGCTACTCCCTGCTGGATTCACCCGCCGGCTTGGCGGGCTGGATGCTCGACCATGACACGGACAGCTACTACAAGATCTCCAGCGCGTTCGTCGACGGCAAGCCGGTGGGCAATCTCACCCGGGGCAGCATCGTCGACAACATCACGCTGTACTGGCTGACGGGCACCGGCGCCTCGGCCGCCCGGTGGTACTGGGAGTTCGGACAGGCTCAGGCCGCAGCCGGTGCCGGCGAGGCTCCTCCGGCGGTCTCGGTTCCCGTCGCCTTCACGACTTTCCCCGGCGAGATCTGGGCTGCCCCGCGCAGCTGGGTTGAGACGGTCTACCCCGGCCTTGCCTATTTCAACGAGGTCGACAGGGGCGGCCACTTCGCCGCCTGGGAAGAGCCGGAGTTGTTCGCATCCGAAATGCGCGCGGCGTTCAGGTCACTGCGTTAGTAGAAGAGGGGGACGGCGGGCACAATCTGCCCCAGGAAGCTCCGCAGGCCTTTGCCCAGGCTGTGGTCGAAGTCGATTGTTACTAGACGGAAATCTGTCAAAAGTCGATTGGACGTGGATGAACGCGGATTAACACGGATTTAAGAGATCGTGGCGAATTTCGTTCGAACAAATTCCGTGTTCATCCGTGAAGATCCGTGTACATATCGATAAAGGAGTTTATCATGGATATAGGACAGCTCCTGCGAGCAAAACTCAACTGCGCCGTTGGTGCTCCGATCGAGACCTTAGCCGAGGAGATGGGAATGGTGGGACCGATGACGCCCATGGCGGTCCATTTACCGGTTGAAGGTAATCTGCCTGCTCTAGATGGCGCGAACGAGTGGCTTAATTCGCCGCCATTGACGGCCTCCGGCCTGCGTGGAAAAGTCGTTCTCGTCGACTTCTGGACCTATACCTGCATCAATTGGTTGCGCACCCTTCCCTATGTGCGCGCATGGGCCGAGAAATACAAAGACCAGGGATTGGTAGTGATCGGCGTGCACACACCCGAATTCCCATTTGAGAGAAACGTCGATAACGTCCGCCGAGCCGTGAAAGAATCGAGGATCGATCATCCGGTCGCGGTCGATAGCGACTATGCGATTTGGCGTGCTTTTAACAACCATTATTGGCCGGCCCTCTATTTCATCGACGCACAGGGGCACATTCGACATCATCAATTTGGCGAGGGCGGTTACGAACGGTCGGAAATGATCATTCAACAACTGCTGGCTGAAGCTGGAATGAGCGGCGCCGGTCGTGATCTGGTTTTGGTCGATCCACGGGGGATTGAGGTTGCCGCCGATTGGAACAGCTTGTGGTCTCCGGAAACCTATGCCGGCTATGAGCGCACCGAGAATTTTGCGTCTCCCGGTGGGTCAGTATTGAATAAGCCTCACGTCTATGCTGCTCCTGCGCGGTTGGACCTTAATGAGTGGTCGCTTTCGGGTGATTGGACGATGAGTAAACAGGCTACGGTGCTGAACAAACCCAACGGACGGATTGTAAACTGCTTTCACGCCCGCGATCTCCATCTCGTCATGGGTCCGGCAGCGAAAGGGACTTCCATACGTTTTCGCGTGCTCATCAATGGAAAGCCGCCAGAGGCTGGTCACGGAGTTGACGTTGATGATCAGGGCAACGGCACAGCTGCCGAACAGCGGTTGTATCAGCTGATCCGGCAATCGAAGCCCATCATTGATCGCAAATTCGAGATCGAGTTTCTCGATCCGAGCGTAGAGGTGTATGCGTTCACATTCGGCTGATCCCTGGTAGAGACTATTCACCCGATCAACGCGCCCTGGCTGGGAGAATAAGGATGTCGTCTTCAACGCCGTGACGGCTCTCCCCGCTAAAGCAGGGGAGCTTCTGGCAAGCTACGCGTGCACGGCCACGCCCGCCCCAGTGAGCCACGTTTGCGCCAGGGGGCTCCGTCCGAGCCCCAGAATATTACAAACCGCAGGCAAACTTCGTTTGCACCTCATCGCGGTCGAGTCTCAACCCGCAGTCCCGGCAGTGATGCACCCGCCGTCACAATTCAGGCTGGTTCCACCTGTCCGGTAAATTAATCCCAGGTGATTGGAGAAGTCCTGAGCGACTTAGAAATCCGCATTGAACAGAGCCTGGGAAGAGTGGATGTTGGGGAGTTGCCCA
>RPQK01000702.1 GCA_003819755.1 Acidobacteriota bacterium
GCTGGGAGCGCAGGCGTCCCGCCTGCACTGGGGCAAGGGGCGTCCCGCCCCGTTCGTGCACAAACAAGGAGCGATTGTGCCGGCTGCGCGGACGGGGCGGGACGCCCCTTGCTCCAGTGCAGGCGAGACGCCTGCGCTCCCAGGGAAGTCACAATACACATGGCAGCCAGAGATTACTACGAGGTCCTGGGCGTCAAGCGAAGCGCCTCCGAAGGAGACATCAAGAAGGCCTATCGGCGCCTGGCGCGCAAGCACCATCCGGATGTGAACCCGGGAGACAAGCGGGCCGAGGAGCGGTTTAAAGAGGTCCAGGAAGCTTACGACATCCTCAGTGATCCCGAGAAGCGGAAGACGTATGACCGCTACGGGTTCTACCGGGAAGGGCAGCCCGGGCCGGAGGCCGGCGCTCATCCGGGGGGCGGCTTTCAGGGCTTTGATTTTGATCTTTCCGGCGCTGGCGAAGCATCCGGTGGCCGAGGTTTTGCCGATATCTTCTCCGATCTGTTCGGCGGACGGAAGTCTCGGGGCGAGCCCCGGGCAGGTGCGCCGGAGACCGGCCGTGACCTCGAGTACCACATCACGATCCCGTTCATGCAGGCTATCAAGGGGACGGAGGCACGCATCAACGTCACCCACCGCGAAGTTTGTGCGAGGTGCGGCGGATCCGGCTCGGTGTCCGGCTCGCGGACGCACACGTGTCCGAACTGCGGGGGGAAAGGCCAGGTCCAGCAGGCCCACGGGCCGATGCGCTTTGCGACCCCCTGTCCGCAGTGTAACGGGTCGGGGCGAATCCGAGTTGGTGACTGTCCCGTTTGCAGCGGCAGTGGGACGGTGCAAAAAGGAGAAGCGTTGACCGTACGCATTCCGGCGGGAGTGAACAACGGTTCGCGAGTGAGGGTCCCGGGAAAAGGGGATGCGGGCGAATACGGTGGACTCCCAGGCGATCTCTATCTGGTCATCCATGTTCAGCCGCACCATTTCTTCGAGCGCGAGGGCAACGACATCGTCTGCCGAGTGCCGCTGACCGTGACGGAAGCCGCGCTGGGCGCCAAGATCGAAGTCCCGACGGTCGATGGCAAAGCATCGATGAAGATTCCGGCTGGGACGCAGAGCGGGCAGAAATTTCGTCTCCGGGGTCGGGGAGCGCCTTCCCTCAAGGGAGGTGTTCCAGGCGATCAGATTGTAGAAGTCCGGGTTGTCCTGCCGAAAATCAGAGATGAGCGCTCCAAAGAGATCCTCCGTGAGTTTGCCCGGCTCAACCCGGAAGACCCAAGAGCGGAGTTGAAGGTGTGAAAACTGACGGCTGACAAAACGTCTAGGTCGAAAGGACCTCAAGGACCTCAACGACCTCAAGGACCAGAGTGGCGTCACGTCCTTGAGGTCTTGAGGTCCTTGAGGTCCTTGAACCGGGAGTACCAAGATGACGAGGAGAAAGGCCTGTTACACGATAAGCGTGGTTGCCGAGATGTACGGCATACATCCGCAGACTCTGAGAATGTACGAACGTCAGGGATTGCTGAAGCCTTCTCGAAGCGAGGGCAATACCAGGCTCTATACGGACTCAGACCTGAGCCGGCTCGATTTGATAACCAACCTGACACGCGAATTGGGTGTGAACCTGGCGGGCGTTGAAGTCATCTTGAACATGCGCGACAAGATGGAGATGATGCAGCGCGAAGTTGATCAGCTCCTCGATTTCGTGAAGCAGAATTTCGGGCTGGAGGGCGATTTCCTGACCGAACGGTTTCGAAACGCTCTGGTGAAGATGCCTCCGTCCAATCTGGTTCAGGTGCGGAAAAGGAAGGTCAAGGAAATCTCCGAGTAACCAGGATCCCCGTAACTTGCTCCTGTTCGGCTGTCTGCAGTTGCTTTCGCAGCTTTCTGTAGATCCTTCGACAGGCGGCTGGGTTTGAACCGGCTGCTCCTTTTATAGCCTCCAGGAGAGACTCCACCTCGCTGATCACCCCTCTGGTAATCGTCGGATCGTAGGGGATGCGCACGGTTTCAAGGCCGATCTCGGCAAATCCCCGGAGATAGCGCGCGGTGATCCGATCTGGGCACGTGATCCTTTTCCGGCCGGCTTTCACTTCGAAGCCGAGCAGAGTGTGCATTATCGTCGCCTGACACTTACGGCCTCGCAAGGCGACCTGCCTGTGGCGCCCGGCCAAGACCCGTCGAACGTAGAGGTCGACCAGGCGTCTGATATCGTCTTGCTCAGCTGCAATACTCATAGCACCCTTCCGTCGAAGGCTATACTTTTAATAGAGACGAGGTGGTTTTTCAACTCGGAGCCGTGACTACCTTTTCCACAGTGTCGTAAGCGCAGCGTTTTCTTCGCGTCGCCCCGGCCCGTTGAGTCTGCAGTCAGTTGGTGCGGGATTTGCTGCTAAATGAACGGGCCGGGGCGCTCCATGAAAAGCGCTGCGCTCACGGCCCTGTAAAGACGTTGGAGGAGGCACCCAACCGCCGCGATTCGTTGCAGCAGCTGCAAGCTGCATCGGCAGGAACAGCAGGGGATTCAAGCGCGGCGGCCCGGGCATTTGTGCTAGGATAGTTCCTTTTCTGACTGGCGGGACGATGATTCTTGCTTTCCAGGATGGAATATTCGGGTTTATAAAGGGAATCGTCTCCTTTCTTTACCAGTTCGCTCTGACCCTCGGAGGTCCCGGCCTGTTTTTTATTGCGATCGCCGACTCCTCATTCCTGTCGATTCCCGAAGGGAACGATATCCTCATTGTCATCCTGTCGACTGGTCAGGCGTGGGAGACCATGTTTTATTACGCAACGATGACGATCCTCGGATCTGTCACCGGCTGCATTCTCCTCTTTACCGTTGGGCGGCGCGGAGGTCGTTTCATCAGCAAGCGGCTGAGCGACAAACGCCGGGGCGAGTTGCAGCAGGCATATGACCGTTGGGGCGTCTGGAGCATAATCGTCCCTTCGATTCTCCCCCCTCCGACACCCTTCAAGATCTTCGTTCTCTGGGCCGGGATGTTTCGTGTCCCTTACCAGAGGTTCATATTGGCTGTGCTCGTCGGTCGCAGTGTCAGGTACTATATGTGGGGTGCTCTCGCGGTTTTGTATGGTGAGACAGCACGCCATTTTCTGGAGCATAACCTCAAGTTTGTCGGCATCATTCTGTTTGCGATCCTGGTTGCCGTGATTCTGACCTTAATTTTGATCCGCGTCCGCACGAAGCAGGAAAAACTGATATGAGGCGTGGCAGGTCATCCCGCGTAAAACACTTCCTTCTGGCATCATTCTTGCTATTGGCTGCCAGCGGGTGTGAATCGGTGATCAAGGACAAGCAGAAAGTGGATGTCCCGGCCGCGTATCGGCTGGCGAAGACGGCGACCTTGGACGACTTGGTCGCTCTCGTAAACCAGCGCTACGCGGGAATTGAATCAATCGTGGCATCCCGGTTCGAAGTGCAGTTTCATGGGGGGTCCGCGGAACTGGGCCTCATAGAGAAGTACCCGAGGGCGAGGGGATACCTGGCGGCCAAGTGGCCTTCCTCCATCTACGTGAACATCTTGAACCCACTGACCAGTTCCACTCTCGTGGCGATGGCCAGCCGAAACGGGGAGTTCCAGATCTGGGCGCCGCGCGACAACAAGTATCTGACCGGCAGAACCGATGTCCGTCTCGAAGAAGAGAAACCTCTGTTTAACGTTCGGCCTCAGCACCTGCTGGACGCGCTGATCGTAGAACCACTTCCTGACTCTGGTGCCAGTTCGGTGGTCTTTCTGGAAGAGGATCAGGATGCTTCATTCAAGTATTACGTCCTGGGTGTCCTGCTCCGGGAATCTGAATCTTCTCGCTTTTGTCTGGATCGTAAAATATGGATTGAGCGCAGTGCCTTACGGATCGCGCGCCAGCAGTACTATGATTGCGGCGTGCTGGTCAGCACGGTCGCTTACAGCGCTCCCATTGAAAAGGCCGGTTTTTTGGTGAGCACGGGTGTAGACGTCAGCCGAGCCAAGGAGCACTATAGGATCGATCTGAAACTGGAACCCGAGGGCCTGGAGTTGAATCGGCCCGTCAAGGATGAACGCTTTGACATCCCCCGCCCGGCGGGGGCGGAGTTGATTGTGGTGCAGGAGAAGGGAATGGATTGAAAGACAGAAGTCAGAAGTCAGAAGACAGAAGTCAGAAGTCAGAAGACAGAAGTCAGAAGTCAGAAGTCAGAAGTCAGAAGACAGAAGTCAGAAGTCAGAAGACAGAAGA
>RPQK01000703.1 GCA_003819755.1 Acidobacteriota bacterium
AGGGACAGAACGATACGACCCTCGCTTCCGTCCCTTCCGTCCCTTCTGTCCCTTGTCCCTGCTGTCCCTTGTGTTCTATGTTCCGGGGCTCAAGAACGACGCTCCCTGCGCCCTTTCCTCCCACTCGCAGATCAACGCCTGATACTGCTCCGCCTCATATTTCTTGCCACGATTTTCGAATCCGGTCACCAGAATTCCGGCTTTCTTCACGATTTCCGCAGCTGTCCAAAGTTTCTGCTGAACTGTCAGAAGCCCTGACTCATAGGTCTTGACTAAGGCCTGAACCCGGAACCGATCCATCCCCCAGAACTGGTGTGACAGCTGATCGGCATGTCCTCCGGTTTTCACGATGAGGGGCTCGTCCAGAAAACGGATCGGGTGACGCGCGGCGATCCTCAGCCACAACTCGTAATCCTCGCAGACGGGGAAGGCTGGATCAAAGCCGCCCGCGTCATCGAGCACCTGCCGATGGAGCAGCACCGAGCTCGGGCTGATAATACACAGGGGCAGGCAGCGGTCATAAATCCAGCCGCTATACTTCCGGTGGAGCTTTCTTTGATTCACCCGGATCCCTCGCCTGATCCAGATCTCATTGGTGTAGATCGCGCGGTATGAAGGTTCCTTCTCGAGGTGCGCAAATTGCCTTTCGAGTTTCCGCGGTTCCCAGTAATCGTCCGAATCCAAGAAGGAGATCCAGGGATGGCGGGCGAGGGTCACGCCGCGGTTCCTGGCAGCCGACACCCCGGCATGCTCCATGAACACATAGTGAATGCGAGGGTCGGAGAAATGAGCAACTGTGCTTTCTGTCTCGTCGGTTGAGCCGTCGTCGACGACGATCAACTCCCAGTGAGGGTAGCGTTGCCGCCGAACCGACTCAACGGCCCGAGCCAAACACGCCCCGCGATTGAGAGTGGGAATGATGACGGTCACCACGAGCGGTTAACGTTTTTCGAACGGAAGGATGCCACTCTTACCACCCCGACGGTTGGCTCGCATCATTTTGTTGGAGTACATGTTTTGATCAGCCAGGCTGAGGAGGATATCGACGTCCTGACCATCTTCAGGATACGCGGCCGCCCCGACACTGATTCCCACAGAAGCATACTGATCGCTTCGGACCGGCGTCCGCAAGTTGTCGACCGCGGCCTGGATCCTCTCTATGGTCTGACGAGCCTGTTCCTTGGTGGTTCCCGGCAGGACGGCGACGAACTCGTCTCCGGCGTAGCGCACCAGCATGTCCGACCGGCGCATCTGGTGGCGCAGGACGTGCGCGACTTCGGCGAGAGTCCGATCGCCGACCTTGTGCCCGAACTTATCGTTGATTTCCTTGAACCCTTCAAGGTCCATCATCAGGACCGTGACGGAATAGCGAATTCGGGCCGCTCTTTGCAGTTCCTGGTCCATAAAGGCGCTGAAGTAGCGCAGGTTCGGAAGCCCGGTTAACAAATCCGTGTAAGCGTCTTCCTGAGTTTCTTCGAACATCACGGCCGTATTGACGGCAGCTCCCGCATGATGCGCGATCGACTCCATCAACCGCAGATGATCATGCCCAAAGCCGCTGTCGAGACCCGAGTACAGGGTAATAACGCCCAGCACCCGGTCATCGACCGCAAGAGGCACCGAGAGACAGCTTTTGAATTCGCTTTCAAGCTGCGTTCTGCCCGGAAAATCCGGCATAGGGGAGACATTGGCGAGGGCCAGATTATGAGCCGCAACCCAGCCGGAAACGCCTTCCCCGATTCTTAGCGCGACCTGCGATAGCAGATCGGCATTTTTTCCGGCGGCGTGGTGCAACACCATCCGATTCTGATTGGGATTGACGAGGAAGATCGCACAGGCATCGTACCCAATCAGTTTGCCGATTTTGTCTGCCAGCAGCTGCATGGTATCGGCTGTACTAAGGGACTTCCCGACTGCATCCGATATCTCGTAGATGGCTTGGCTTTCGCGGTACGTCGACGCTATATCTTCGAAGACTCTCTGCCCATCTCGACTTTCTTCGCGGTCAAACGTCCTCTCGAGCTTCTCCATAACACCCCTGGGTGCGTATGCCTGAGCCTCCTTTATGAACTCCTCGAGCTCCGCGGCATGATCCACCAAGGCGTCGGCGACCGCAGGGTCAAATGACTTTCCCCGCTCGGCTCGCACGTAGTCGAGAGCCAGCTCTTGCGGCAACCTTGGCCGGTAGGGCCGATCTGAGCGGAGCGCATCATAAGCGTCCGCGACCGAAAGTATTCGAGCGCCCAATGGAATTTCGTCTCCTTCAAGGCCGGCCGGGTAGCCGGTGCCGTCCCATTTTTCATGGTGATGGCGGACGAAGGGCACAACTGGACAGGAAAAAGGAACGCTCTGAAGAATATCGGCTCCGATTGAAGAATGCGCCTTCAGCTTCAGCATCTCTGCCTGGGTAAGAGGAGAAGGTTTGTTGAGAATGTACTCGGGAATGGCCAAATTCCCAATGTCATGCAGCAAGGCCGCTGTGCTCAACGCCTGAAAGTCCTTATCATCTTGCAGCTGGAGGTACTCTGCCAGCTTTAGAGCCACCGCTCGAACTCGGTAAACGTGCCCGTGAGTCGACTGGTCCTTCGCGTCTATAGCCATGGCCAGAGATCCGACAGTCGCCGAGTACACTTCGTTCAGGTGTTCCACTTTCTGCCTGAGCGAGTGGTTACGATCCCGGATGATCACGTAGGCAACGAAGGCGAGGAGGACGGCGGGAGTGGCTACGACAAACGCATACACTTCGGCGGCTGGAAACATGAGCGCCGAGACAAGGCACCCGAGGCCAACGACGGCAATGACCGACAACAGATAGTATTTTCGGGCTGACGGCACATTATCCCCGGAATAAGCCATTCTGCCTAACCGCACGAACGAGGAGCCATGGGAAGCCTATGGAAGATGGATCAATTCACGTATATCAAACGGTCAGGCGGGACTTCAAGGCCGGAGGGAGTCTACCAGAAGATATCGGTCTGGACGAAGTGGCGGATCAGGTGGGTCTGCTCTTCAACACTCATCAGATAGGCGTTGTGCCCGTATTTTGAGTTGATTTCGCAATACGTCGCGTCCGTCTTGCGGGCCTTCAATTCGCGGGCAATTTCAAGCGATTGGTAGGGGGGATAGAGCCAGTCCGACAGGTAACCGACCACCATGAACCGCGTTTGAATGGGTCGACCCGAAGCGAATAACTTCCCTCTGGAGAGATCGAACTGATCCATCGCCTTGGTCAAAAACAGATACGAGTTTGCGTCGAAGCTTTTGACAAAACGGTCGTTCCGGTACCGAGTGCATCCCTCGACCTCAAAGTCGTCCGTGAAGAAGCCCCTTTCCCCGGGCTCTTTCACGCGCCGCGAAAATTTCTCCTCCATCACGCGGTCGCTCATCTGCGTAATATTGAGTATCATGCGGCAGACGGCCAGACCGGTCTCCGGACGGCCGAGCCCGTAGTAGTAGCCTTTCCGCCACTCGGGATCCGCCGTGATGGCCTGCCTCGTCACCTCATTGAACGCCATCTGCTGAGGCGAGTGCCGGAGTGTCGTGGCGATGGGAATGGCACTCCGCACCCTCTTTGAATAGGCGGCTGCCCATTGAAGGACCTGCATCCCTCCCATCTGCCCCCCGGCGATACACAGCAGCTTCTCAATGCCGAGGAAATCGATCAGGTGACGCTGGGCATTAACCATGTCGGCGATCGTTATGACGGGGAATTCAAGGGCGTAGGACTTGCCGGTCTGAGGGTTGATCGAAGAGGGGCCCGTACTTCCTGCACATCCGCCCAGGACGTTGGAGCAGATGACAAAGAAGTGGCGAGTGTCAAAAGCCTTGCCGGGCCCGACCATGTTATCCCACCATCCATGCTCGTTTCTTCCCTCGTGAAACCCGGCGGCATTCGCATCGCCTGTCGACGAATGCAGCAAAAGGATAGCGTTGGTCTTGTCCTTGTTCAGCAGGCCGTAGGTCTCATAGGCAAGAGTGATGGGTCCCAACTTCTGGCCCGACTCGAGCTGGAGCTCGTTCGGCGGGTGGGCGAACGTGAAGAATTCAGTCTTTGTCGTGCCAACGCCAGGCTGCTGGATTCTTGTACCCACTAGACTCCTAGATTCGTAGCAACTCTACTTCCTGACCGGCGTTTTTTCAAGACGATTGGGAATAGACCGGGCGAAAACGGCAAGGGGCCAACGGATGACGCGGGGCAAAGGGGCAAAGGAACAAAGGAACAAAGG
>RPQK01000704.1 GCA_003819755.1 Acidobacteriota bacterium
AACATCTGACAAAAGCCGGTTGAAAGGAATTGAACCAAATTCAAATATCACTACTAATTACAGCCGCGCAGAACCAAACTTGCACGCGCGGCGCGATCAAGTGTTACGGTTGTAACACGAATTACACGAATTCAAAGGAACTCAAAGAACTCAAAGACCTCAAAGACCTCAAGGACAAAGCAACAGTCACCGTCCTTGAGGTCTTTGAGGTCCTTGAGGTCCTTTTGGATTCGTGTGATTCCGTGTAATTCGTGGATAAACCAGGCGTCTACTCCCGAATGCTCACCGTCAATCGGTCAAAATAGTATCCTCGCGGCGTCTCCCAGGTTCCCCACACTCCGAGATGCACGTAGAGCAGCCCATCCGGCCCCGACTCGACCTCGAAGTCATAGTTCTTGTCGAGCCAGACATAGCCGATATCGTTAGGGGATCCGTGGCCGGTGTCTCCCTGGAAGACCAGGTCATCCCGAGTCTGCGGCGGGCGAGGCAGAACGCCGGTTATCATTCGCCAGAGGTTGAGGGAGCCGTAGTCCTTGGTACCGAACGAATAACTTACCTTCACTTTGTAGCGACGGTTTGGTTCAACCAGGAACGGCTTCTGAATCCAGATCTTCCCTGCGTCGGTGAGGTTGTCGAGAAAGAACAGAAGAGACGCGGCGCCGTCTTCCCAGCGCGCGGCCGAAGGAGCAATGGACCAATCGGCTTTGGCGGCGCCTGCGTCCTGAACGTCGATCGCCTGGGCTTGCCAGCCCTGGAGGTTGTCTTCGAACGAGAAGAAGCTCGTCTGGTCGCTCGCGTAGACCGGAAGCGGGGACAATCGCGTCAGTGTTGAGTGCAGGGCCACGAGAGCGACACGAGCATCACTTTCGACCTGGAGACTGCCTCGAAAATTGGAAAGGTCGGCGCCAGGCAACAGTTCGTCCACAAATGACGCCGCTTGCGACCGAGGGCTGATATCCAGCGACCCGCTCCCGCCCAATACCGGTTTTCCATCACGATCCAGCAGGCGCAATTTCAGGACGACAGCCGGTCCCTCAGGCGCGGAGACAGCGAGACTGGTCCGAGCTTCGCCTGCCCGGTTTTCGACCGGAATCGTATACAGCAGAGCAGCGTTGACCGCGGGGAAGCCCGCTTGCCCGGCGGTTCCGCCGTATAGGATGCTGCCGCTGACCGGTGAATGCGCCCGAATTCGGGCCCAGCCCGTCATTACCGGCCAATCGCCCGTCTCCGGGCTTAGGAATCGTGTCCCGCCGGGCGGGAGGTTGAACGGAACTTGCCCGCTTGACCAGGAAACACCGTCAACGACCACGCCCCAGCGATTCCCCAGACGGTCGAAGAACTCGACCGTTCCTTCCGCCCGACTGGTGGCAGAGGGGTTCACTATGACGATGGTAGACTGGACCCCGCCACCCAGCACAAATTGCGGAAAGTATCCCCGGATGTCACCGCTGACCGGTTGTGCGGCCAGCGGAACGAAAAGGCCAGAAAGAGAACACGCCAATAGCATCACGACGCAAGAGTGCCGCCGCATTCGAAACCTCCTACTTTGAGAGAAACGAGTTACACTGCACAGGCAGGAACCAGAAAAAGACCGCTTCTGATTCTATCGTGACAGGAAGTCGAGAACCAGCCGGTTGAACTCCTCGGAGCACTCGTACTGAAGCTCGTGCCCGCAGCGCTCGAGGATTTTCACTTCCAGACGGGGATTCAGACTCCTGGCAAAAGTCACGTTGGAGGGTGGGATAAGCCAGTCGTTCGCGCCGTGAATCACGAGTGTGCGGACCCGCAGATTGGGCAACTCTCGTCGCACGAGCGCCAGCACCTCGGGTCTTATACCGCGCAGGTTGAGGTGGTTGCGAGTGACAGCCCGCACTACCGCCCGGACACCAGGAAGCTCCAGCCGCTCGCGCGTCATGCCTACCCACTCCGGCGTCCGCTTTTCCGGGCGCGAGATAACCCGTCGGGAGACTATTTTCAGGGCTTGCCGGCCGACCCGAGCGGCACCCAGGCTGAAGTAAGGGAGAGTCAGCAGGCGCAGCCAAAAGGAAACGTGAGGTCCGAGGCCCGAGCTGCCGGCAAGCACAAGGCTTTCCACGCGATCCGGATGGAGCATCGCAAAGCGAAGGGCGACGGACCCGCCCCAGGAATGGCCCACAAGATTCGCGCGGGCCAGACCAAGAGACGAGAGAAAGTCGCCGAGGAAGCCGACAAAGCAATCGAGGGAATAGGAGACGTCAGGCTTGTCCGTGTGCCCGTGCCCGATCAAATCCGGGGCGTAGACGCGATGAGCGGTCGCCAGCTGGCCGATGTTCAGGCACCAGCTGTCGAGATAACTCCCCAGGCCGTGGAGCAGAACCACGGGAGAGCCCACATTGCCCTTCTGCCAGTAGCGGGTCCGTACGTTTCCGGCCTGCACATAAAGGTCTTCCGAGCAGTGCCAGGACCGGTTCGCGGCGTCCGCTTCTCCGTCTCCAGACGTCGTCTTCATGCTCCGATTAGTCCTTGAGGTCTTTGAGGTCCTTGGGGTCTTTTTTTACTGACCCCTAATCAGCCGCTACTTCCGCGGCAGTGTCAACTTGGTCGTCTGGCCGCCGACAGTCAGATCGAGGACCACCGAGGTAACCGTGGCCTGGGGCGCCGGGAAGTAGACGTAGCCGGAGACCGGGGCTGAGACCTTTCCCTTGGGAAGGCCTTTCTCCTTGAGCTCGAGCTCGATGACCTTTCGGTCTTCGTCAGTCCCTCCCGAGCCGCCGCTTCCAACGCCTACACCAACACCGACGTCGGTCGTCCATCCGCCCGGGCGGGTTTGCCCCGTCGAAGGGTCATAGCGGGCCGTTTCGTACCCGACTCCAATGCTCGGGTACACCGCGATGTCTCTGTCGCCGGCAGTGGCCTTTTGAAGTGATCGAGCCATTGTCCGAGGCTCGGCGGCTCTTACGGGTTCGCTGTCTTCGGTCACCCTAAGAAAAACGCGGGCCGGGTCAATTTCTACCGATTTCCCTTGAGACGGGTAGATCGCAACCTCAATGACCACGTAACCACGGTTCAAATCGGAAGCGAACTCCCGGGCGACAGCCACTCGCGTCAGGCACGAAGCGGCCGCGTCAAACCCATCCAGCGTTGCCTGAGCCTGATGGTCGGCAGGTTTCGGCCGCGGCGGAATGCCGTTCGGATCGCCCGCCGAAAGCGAGACTGTCAACAACACGAAGGTGACGGCGGTCAGTGCGGCTTTCATGGTTGTACCTCCGTCTCCGGTTGAAATGCGGGAGTCAGGGTAACAGTCTTCCCTGTAAGGACGTAGATCCGCTTCAGGTACGGCTTCTTGTCGGGCACCCGAAGCTCGACATTGTAAGCGCCGGGATCCAGCCAAATCGTCTTCAGATCTTTCAACACTCCCGCGTAGGCGCCATCGATCGACAGCTCGGCATTTTCCGGTCCGTTTTCAAACTTGACCTTGCCGCGCCCTTCAGAAGCGCTGAAGGTTGGCCAGTACGCGGCCGGATACAGCGGTGAAGGATAGGCCGGCCAGAAGTAGGGAGACCAGCCATAGTAAGCCGAGTACGAATAGGGGTAGTAGTACGGATACCAGAGCGGATAGGAAGTTCGGTAAGCCCCGACGGAAAATCCCCCAAACCTCAGCCGGGTCTTGCTTCCCGGTTTGATCGTTTGGACATCCTGGTCAGCGTTCCCACTCCGCGTGCTTCGATCGCTCTTGCTCTCCTGAGCCCAAAGCGCGCCGCCTGCAAGAGCAAATGAAAGAAAGACGAAGGCCACGAAATTTCGCCACATGGTACCTCCTTCTTGCGGCATTCCTATTCTGTCACAGACGCCTCTCCCAGTAGTTGATTAGATAAGAGGCGGCTCGGAAGGGTTCAGGGGGGCAGGACTAGAAAAGACCTCAAGGACCCCAGGGACCTCAAGGACAGGCAAGCTCGGATTATCCTTGAGGTCCTTATCACCGCTATCTGGTTAGCACCAGCACCGCGTCCTTCTCGAATGGGGCTGCGAGCTCCAAGATTGGATCTGGTCCGAAGTCCGCGACTACCGAATCCTGGTTCGTGACTGGGTTAAACCACTTCGCCTTGTACGTCAGCAATCGGGGATTACGCAGACGGAATGTGATCTTTTCCGGTGCGTAGACCAGCAAAAGGGTTGCATCATCGTTCGTCAGCACAGATACGAACTGGCGGTAATTCGTTATCCCCGGC
>RPQK01000705.1 GCA_003819755.1 Acidobacteriota bacterium
CAGGGTCAGCTGATCAGCCAGGTCGGGACCCAGGCTTTCATGGTTGGAATGCTCTACTGGACCATGGAGGCGACCGGGTCGGCGAGTCTCATGGGGACGTTGCTGATGCTTTCCATTCTCCCCGGTGTCATCCTCGGACCTTTTGGCGGCACTCTGGCCGATCGCTACTCGCGCTGGTGGATTATCGTGCTGTGCGATCTGGTCGCCGGGCTGGCGGTCCTGCTCGTCTGTTTGCCCTTCTTCTTCCGTTGGGGTGAGACCAAGGTGCTGATCGCGCTCTTGTTGGCTGTCTCCGGGACTCTGGGTGTCATACTCGCCTTTTTCCGCCCGGCGGTAATGGCCGCCATCCCGGACCTGGTTCCTCCCGAGCGTGTTCCTGCCGCCAATTCGCTTAATCAGTTCTCGCTCCAGTCGTCCGTGATCCTTGGCCAGGGTCTGGGAGGCATTGCCTACAGCCTCGTTGGGGCCCCGATTCTTTTTCTGATTGACGGACTCAGCTACCTGTTCGCGGCGGGGAGTGAGACGTTCATCGAAATCCCGCAGCGGCTTCGTCCCAAGACCAGCGGCTGGAAGGATTCCTTTCGAGCTTTTTGGCACGACACCAAAGACGGGCTCCACTATGTCTGGAATCAGGCGGGGATGCGCAATTTCCTCATCCTCGTAGGCCTCGTACATCTGTTTGTAATGCCTCTGGTCGTGATGTTGCCCTTCTTTGTGGAAATTAATTTGAGGCGCGGGTCGGAATGGTACGGCTTCCTGATGGCCGGTTTCAGCTCGGGTTCGGTTCTTGGTTACGTGATCGCCGGGTTCAAGCCTTTCTCGCCGCACCGGCGAGGAGTTGCGCTTATTCTCCTCCTGCTCTCTGGTGGTCTCCTTTTCTCTTTTTTAGGCTTTGTGCACCGGCCTCTCCTGGCGCTCGTTCTCGAAGTCATAATGGGAGTGGCGCTCGGGATATTCAATATCAACGCCATCACCCTGTTCCAAACGAGCACCAGCACGGAGCTCCGCGGCCGCGTCATGGGACTCGTCATGACGATTGCCATGTCCGCCTCACCGCTTGGGATGTTCCTCGGCGGCGTTGCCGGCGACCTGACGGGGAAGAACCTCCCCCTGATCTACGGCTCCTGCGGTGCGGGAATACTTGCTTCAATTCTGCTGTTGGGGATGCGGCCTTCGGTTCTGCAGTTTCTGCGGGGAAAAGCAGCCACAGAGCGGTGCTAAAAGGGACCGAAAGGAAGGGGCGAAGGGGTGAAGGGGTGAAGGGGCGAAGGGAAAAGCAGACAACACAACATGATTCCCCTTCGCCCCTTCGCCCCTTCACCCCATCGCCCCTTCCTTTCGGTCCTTGGGGTGCGATCACCCCATCGTCACCACAACCTGATTCTCTGCCTGCATCTTTTCGACGGGGATCAGGTTGCCTTCGAGCGGCTCGCCGTTTAGCTCGATCTGCCGGACGCCCTTCTGGACCCCGGCCGGGTTTTTGACGATGATCCGCAGGACTTTCCCGCGAAACCGCCGTTCGACGGTGAACCCTTGCCATGTAGCCGGGATGCAAGGATCAATGCGCAGACCTTCGATTTCCGGCTTGATTCCGAGGAGGTACTGAGTAATCGCGAAGTACGTCCAGGTGGCGGACCCCGACAGCCAGGGAATGCGGGACGCGCCCTGTTTAGGGCTGTACTTGCCGTGCGTCGATTGGCACAGCACGTAAGGTTCGATTTCGCGGATCTCTGCCTTGGTGTTGTGCGCGGCCGGCAGGTACGCCCGCAGATAGCTGTAGGCCACGTCACCCCGGCCAAGCATGCATTCCGCAATAACCGCCCATCCCTGGGTGTGCACGAAAACCGATCCGTTCTCCTTAAGCCCCGGGTTCATGAGGGCGGCCCGGACGATATTAAAGTCGGTTTCCGTGTACGGCGGGTCACAGAGGACGAGGCCCCAGGGGGTTGCCAGGTGCTTTCCGACGCTGTTCATTGCCGTCTCGGCCTGCTCAGGCGTAGCCGCTCCACTGATGACGCCCCAGCTTTGCGGGTTCAGAAAGATCTTTCCTTCCGGGCATTCCCGAGAACCGAACTTGACCCCATCCTCACGGAAGCCGCGTACGAACCACTCCCCGTCCCAAGTCCATTCCTGGATACCCTGATCCAACGCCTTTCTCTCGCCCACGGCCCACGCTTCCTCATCGGGCTCCTCCAATTGCCCGGCCGCCTTGGCGTAGACATCCAGGGCGAGACGCAGCTGCATCGCCACGAAGACCGATTCTCCTTTTGCTCCGAACCGCAGACAGTCGTTCCAGTCGGCTCGCAGCCCGCAAGGCAGGCCCCGTTGACCGCTTCGCTGCAAACTAAACTCGATCGCACGCCTCAGGTGCCTAAGGACCGACGCTTCACCGCGATCGGCGTAAGGCAGAACCTTGCGATAGAATCCGATGTCGCCTGTTTCGTTGACATAGGCCGGTACGGCATTGAACAGCCAGAGAGCGTCATCTGAACGGTATTCGCTGTCCTCCGGGGGCTTCTCGGTGCCCGGGCGATGACTGAACGGCAGAACCACCGGCATCGCGCCGCCCGTGGAGACTTGCCCGGTCAGCATCAGCTCCAGGCGGTGGCGGACCTCGCCGGGGATCGCGTGTGTCACTCCCAGGAAATCCTGGACCGTATCCCGGTACCCAAGGCCGTCGCGGTCGATTCCGCTATAGATCAGGCTGGCGGAGCGCGACCAGGCAAAGGTTATGAGGGCGTTGTAAATCCCCCAGGTATTGATCGTGCTGTTCAGCTCGGGATCGGGCGTCTGGGCGGTGAACCCCTGTAACCGCCCGTGCCAGTAGTTCTTGACCCGTTCCAACTCGCGGTCGGCGTGTGTGGCCTGCCGGTACTGGTCGCGTGCCTGCCGGCCCTCTCGGTCCGCTCTTCCAACCCCTACAAGAACGAGAAAAGTCTGGCTTTCCTGGGGCTCGAGAGTCAGGTTCACCTGCAGCGAGCCGGCCGGATTGTCGCCGTAGCCGAGCGAGTTGCAGCAGGCGCCACGCTCGACGGCAACCGGGTTGCGGTAGGTTCGATAGGGACCGATGAACGACTCCCGGTCGGTCTCATAACCCGCGACCTCCGCGCCGGCAATCGCCTGAAAACTGTGTCGCCCCTGGTCCTTCTCCTTGAAATTGTCCGGCATCTCGGGAATGTTCACGTTGGTGCCGTGGTCGATAATTCCATCCATCACTTTCATCTGGGAGGTGTAGTGCACGTATTGGATGTTCAGCAGGTCATCGATCGCGTTCCAGTTTGCGGCGTACTCGACGTAGGTGAAGGCGGCGAGGCGTCGTCGATGGTTGGAACCGTTCGATACTCGAACCCTCCAGACCTCGAAAAGCCGGCCGAGAGGAACGAAATAGGTGACCTCCGACGATATTCCGTCGTACTCCGAGCAGATCGTCGTGTAGCCGGTGCCGTGCCTGCAGATCGAGGCAAACCGATCGGGCTCCTTGCCGACCGGTTGCCAGGAAGTTGACCAGTAGTCCCCGCTATCCTGGTCTCGCAAATAGACATAGCGACCGGGCTGATCAGCCGGTATAGAGTTGAAACGGAAACGCATGAAGCGGCCCATCCCACCCGACTTCCAGAAGCTGTAGCCGCCGGCGTTGTTGGTGATAATTGCCCCGTACTCCGTCGATCCCAGATAATTGCTCCACGACTTGGGCGTATCCGGGCGGGTTATCACGTATTCCTTCTGATCGTCGTCAAAATAACCGTATTGCATGTGGGCTCCAGCGGCTTTATCTACGAATTACACGAATCACACTAACCGAATTCACTTCGATTCGTGCAATTCGTGGGTTGTTTCTTCAAATCAGCGAGTGCTTCTTCGTGAAATCCACCAGCTCTTCCACGTACGCGAACATAAGCGCTGTTACTGTGTCGGCCGCGCCGTAGTAAATCGCCAGCCTCCCCGTCGGCGCATCGCACAGCGAGGCGCAAGGAAAGACCACGTTGGGAACATCTCCGACGCATTCGTAAACGGTCTGTGGCGACAACAGGTAATGCCTTGATCGGGCGATCACTTGCCAGGGCTTCTCCCGGTCGAGGAGAGCTGAATCCGGTGTGGAGTTGCATCTTGCGGGAGGTGTCGTCACAGCGGAACACCCCCGCGAACCCGCCTCTGAAAGACACGACGGCGCTGTTGAAGATGCTGTTGGAGGTCGGCAAGAGATC
>RPQK01000706.1 GCA_003819755.1 Acidobacteriota bacterium
TCGCCCCGCCTCCCCTTCCCGCCTTTTCCTGCGCCTCGCCCCTGCTGCCCCCTCTCCGTTTCCCCCGCCCCTTTGAGCCTCTGCCCCTTTGCCCCTTTGCCCCTTTCCCTCCGCCCCTTTGATCCTCTGCCCCTTTGCCCCTTTGCCCCTTTCCCTTCGCCCCTTTGATCCCCTGCCCCTTTGCCCCTTTGCCCCTTTCCCTCCGCCCCTTCGCCCCTCCGCCCCTTGCCGTTCGACTTTTTCCCGCTCCACGCATCTTACTAGTGATGTCTCGGCGAGAGTTAATCGTCATCCTGGGATTGGGGATTCTCATCCTCGTCGTGTACCTGCCCTCGTTCCCCGGCGAATTCCACTTCGACGATTTTTCCCTTATGCTCGAGAACCCGGAAGTCGCCGCTCCGCACTTTTCTTACGGGCTTTTCCTTCAGGAGTACGGCGGACGCCCGCTCACGCTCTGGGCTTTTCACTGGAATCACCGGCTGTTTGGCCCGAATCCGTGGACCTATCACGCCTTCAGCCTGATTCTCCATTTCATCGCGGCGTCGCTGCTGTTTCTCTGGGTCAGGCGGGAAGCCGACGACGTCAAGTGGGCCTTCCTTGCAGCGGCCGTTTTTGCTCTCCATCCACTCCAGACGCAGCCAGTCAACTACATCTGGTCGCGTTCGGTGCTGATGATGTTCTGCTTTGGCATGGCCAGCCTGCTCCTGGTTCGGCGGCATGCCTGGCTGTCCCTGGTTTGTTTTCAGCTGGCGATATGGAGTCGGACTGACGCCGTCGTCTTTCTGATTCCGCTGATTGTCTCTCATCGTCGCTTCTGGAAAGCGCCGGTCCTATTGGCTGTGCTGAACCTTGGGGCTTTCACTTACTTCATGTCGCAATACCGACCGGCCGAGATCGGGTGGACGCATCCCCACGTCCTGAGTTACTGGCTGTCCCAGACAGTCGCCTTTTGGAAGTACCTCGGGATGATGGTCCTTCCCCTTGGACTGAGTATCGATCACGACTTTGCCGTTCGTGTCCCGTGGCAACCGGTTATCGCTGTGATTGGACTTCTCGTCCTGGCCTATGTCCTCTGGAGGAATCGAAGCAGGTACCGCCTGGAAGTCCAGGCCGCCTGTTGGGTTGCTTTGGCGCTCGCTCCGGCGGCTCTTCTCCCCAATTCCGATCCTTTTAACGAAAGCCGGGCCTATCCGGCTCTCGCCGGTTTCGCGGTCATTGCCGGATCTGTCTTGGTCCGAGGGTTTAAAAGGCTTCCGACGATTTCAACAGTTGGTGCGGTTGTGCTGCTGTTAGCCCTGATCCCCGCGACTGCATCCAGGAACAACCTCTGGCGCAGCGACCTCTCGGTTTGGCAGGATGCAGCGCAAAAAAATCCTCATAAGGCGCGAGTGCTCTACAACCTGGCAGCTGCTTGGGCTCGAAACGGCAACGTGGTCCAGGCCGAACGCTCCTTTGGAGCAGCCTTGGCGCTTGACCCGTCGGACGACCTTGCTCATGCGGGGCTCGGATATTGTGCCGAAGTCCAGGGGAACTGGGCTCTGTCGGTCGAGCGTTATCGACAGGCGGTTTCGCTGAATGCCAGGAATCGATACGCCGGCGAAGGCCTGCGTCGGGTGTCACGCCACGTGGAAGCGGCGCGTGAGGGGAACGGTTATAATAGGAGCGTGGAGGCCGGATCGACTGACTCGGCCGATTACGCCGATCACGCCGATCACGGGCGGCTACTAAAGTGAAGTACACGAATCATCTAAACATCATCATTGCGATCGTTGGCGTCGTTGTCATCGCTCAGACGCTGACCGGGACCTTCTGGAACTCCACTCCGGAACAGAAATACAACGTCGAGCTCCCCGCGGTCCGGCCGAAGGTGCTGAATTCCGCTCCCCCTGCGGCGGCTATCACCCAGAAGAGGTCCTTGTTCCCGCCTCCGGCCGCCCCTTCTCCGGTACCCGTTACCCCTCCTGCGGCGGTCGTCTCGAACCCGCAACCCGTAACTTCTCAACCAGCGCCAACGGCACCTCGACGTAACCGGTTGTTTACTCCGGGCCCGGTGCCTCTTCCGCAAACTTCCGCGCCCTCCACCACTCAGCCGTCGCCCACCGTGGTTACTATTCCTTCCCAACCGGCGACAACGGCGTCGCCGGCAGAGGGTGAAAGGCCGCTGCGGTTTCAGCCGCCATTCGGTGCTCGTAATACCGTTCGACAGCCCGTTGGCGACCCACGCTCAATGAACTCGCCACCGCCCTCGGGCAGCGATTCAGCAAAGCGAGACCAGAATTCCGACCCCCCAACCCCCCCGGTCCGTTCCTCGATGCCGGAACAGCGGGTGCAGTAGATCTGTAGCTACAGAGCCGCGCCACCTTTTTCCCAACCTTTTTCGCTGGTGGGCAGTCTAAAGGAGCATACCGGGAAGGATTCAGGCTATGAAAAGGAATTCACCGGCCTGGCTCTGGTTGCTTCTCCTGATGTACGCCATGTACGCCGCTTTTTGGAGCGAGAAGCTTGTGGAGTCGGCCTTTCAACCCACGGGCGGCTGGCTGGGAGTCAGAATCCCGTGGTTCATCCCTGCCCTCTACGCGCTGCTTGGCTAGCCTCGGCGCGGGAGACGTTACTCTAGTCGAGCGGCTGGCCGGGGACTGCGCACAAACCGCTGCTCTGAAGGAGTTTGCTACCCCGCCGTGGTATCATCGACTTAAGCTTGTTCCCCCAACCAATCATACTAATTTCGTTAAAAGACGGAGGTTTGGATGAATCGGAGAGACTTCGTGAAGGGGACGGTCCTGTCCGCTGCAGTGGCTCGGCTGGCAGCCCAAGGTTCAGCCCCCGCAAAGGGCAAGGTTCCGCCCGGTGACCGGATAACGGTTGCGGTGATCGGATCCGGTGCTCGGGCGCAACAGCTTCTCGACGCCGCTTTGACCATTCCGGTAGTCGAAATTACGGCCGTCTGCGACGCCTATTCCGGTAGAGCCCAAAGGGCCCAGGAAAGAACGGCGGGCAGAGCGAAGATTCATAAGGACTATCGCGAAATCCTCAACGACAAAAGCATTGACGCCGTTATCATCGGAACCCCGGATCACTGGCACAAGGATATGGCAATACAGTCAATGGAGGCCGGGAAGGACGTCTATATTGAGAAGCCTCTGACGTACGCCGTGGATGAAGGTCTCGAGATCATTGATGCGGTGAAGAAGACCAAGCGAGTGCTGCAGGTCGGCAGCCAGGGGATCAGCTCCGCGACTCAGCAGAAGGCCCGGGAGCTGGTTAAGGCGGGACGATTGGGCCGGGTTACCATGATCCGTGCTTCTTACAACCGAAATACCGCTGAAGGCGCGTGGCTCTACCCTATCCCGCCGGATGCATCAACACAAACGGTCGACTGGGACGCGTTCCTGGGACCCGCCCCCAAACGCCCGTTTGATCTCGAGCGCTTCTTCCGCTGGCGCTGCTACTGGGACTATTCGGGCGGGATTTCTACCGACCTGTTCGTTCATCTGGTCACGTCGATCCACTTCATCATGGATGCCAAAATGCCCAAGAGCGTCGTGGCCACAGGTGAGCTCTATAGGTGGAAGGAGAGCCGCGAGGTTCCTGACACCGTAAACGGAATCATGGTCTACCCGGAAGGCTTCACCGTCAATCTCAGCTCGACCTTCAACAACCAGTCAAGCAGTGATTCAGGGTTTGAAATTCTCGGCACCGAGGGGAGCATCTCGTTCCGCGGCGGTCAGTTTGTCTTCCGGCCCGAGAACGTCCATAACGACTATAGCTGGGTGGTGGACTCCTGGCCAAAGGCCCTGGCCGAAGCGTATTACCGCGAACCGAAAGTGCAGAGCGCCGAGGTCCCCACTACCTGGAAGCCCCGAATGAACCAGCAATCAGAGGTCTGGGATGAACAGGGACAGGACGCGACCATCGTGCACCTGGATCACTTTTTCGATAGCGTGAAGTCGCGCCAACAACCGGTCGAGGACGCCTTGACTGGTCATCGGGCGGCCGCCTGCGCCCACATGGTTAACGCCTCCCTTCGCCAAAACAAAGCCGTCCAGTGGGATTTTGGGAAAGAGAAGCTGATCAGCTGACCGCCGGACCGCCGACGGCTGACGGCTGACAGCTGAGAAGGTGTGAAAAAATCAAGCGTGTCGACGGGCTTTTATCGTGGCCGGACTCTCCAGAGTCCGGCGCGTACATCGTGCAACCGGCCATCA
>RPQK01000707.1 GCA_003819755.1 Acidobacteriota bacterium
CACCTGGCGCGGAGGTGAAGCTCGACTTGGAAAGCCGACAAGAAACTGCCATCCACGAACCAACACGAACGAACACGAACAAAAGCATCTTTGTTCGTGTTCGTTCGTGTTGGTTCGTGGATGGCAGTTTCTTGTCGGCTTTCCAAGTCGAGCGGTCTACTCGAGCTTCTGCTGTTCTCCTTCGAGATCAGTGATGGTTACCGGCTTGGGGAGCTCGCCGATCATGCTGGAGATTTCGGCTTCCTCGATTCCGGCGGCCCGAGCTTCAGCCTTCAAATCCTCGAGAGCCTTCTGGGCGACGGCTATCTCGCCCTTGTTATTTTCAATTTCCTTGGTTGTCTGATCTATTTCTGCGCCGTACCTTGCGCGCATGGCATCATCCGTCTGCGCGTAGAAGGCGTTGGTCATGTTGTTCAACCGCAACTGCAAGACTGCACCTTTTTGCACGGCATTCTTGTAGTCCAGCACCTTTTCGCGGAATTTGGCTTTCCACTCGGCCTGTTTCTTCTCGGCGGCGACCGCGTCTGCTCCCGGTTCCGCTGTTTTTCGGTCTGCCGTTTTCGCCTCAGCCGCTGTCTGGTCGGCAGGCTGTGCCTCAGGGGCAGCCTTGCTCATGCTGACCGGAGCGTTCTGGAAGTTCTTCAGATCGGCATTGGTGATCAAACGTGCCGGTTTCTGCGTTTTTGCCTTGCGTTCGCGTGCCTGTTTGGAGAGTTCGGCCAATGTGGGCTCGTTCGACTGGGCCATCCCCCAGCCCGTGAATAGGAGCACCATTAACAGGAAGAGTCTCATAAGGAAAACCCCCGTTCCTATCAAGAATTATAAGGCTAGAGCTTCATTTCGGGAAACAAAATCCGCCATCCAAGCTGCGTTGGCGGCAGCAAGGTCAACGAAAGCCGCACTGCGTCTGCGTTATAGACCACGGACACCGAGCTTAACACCGTCAACTCTAGGGGATAGTGAACCATGTCACCATTGGCGCCGCTTCCGTTGTTCGACATCCAGACGGCCCCGGTTATAGCCGTGTCTTCGCCAAGAGTAAGACGGCCGTGACCCAGGTGTATCAAGAGTCCTTCTATCCGGGCCCCTGCGAGCGTAAAATCCCCGGCTGCCACCATGATCCCCTTAAAGGTTTCTCCAACCTGGCCGCCAGTTGGGTAGAAGCGAAGACCAGGGCTCCGGTCTTCGCTGAAAGCCGGCAGTTGCTCCATGAAATGCGACCAGAATCTCGGATCAAACACCCGTCGGTAAACGGGCGACGTCAGGTAAGCACCGGTCATGTCCTGAAGGGAAGGCGTTGACCCGGCGCCCCGAAGGCGTGCCTGCTGGCCAGGCCCCAGCGACAGGACCAGATTCTCGAGCAGAGAGGCCGGGCCTATACCCGCCACCGCCGGGTGATCGCCTCCGTCGAATAGGAAACTCTTGTCGTCCCAACGGAAGTCTCCTTCCTGTCCAAAAAGCGCAAGGGCTGCGGGCACGTCGAAGACCGTCTCCTGCCTCATGACGGCCTCCAAGAGGGTCACATTGTTCCGAGTGGAATCGAAAAGGCCCGTCCTTCTTGACCGGGTGATACCCATGCTCCGAACGATGACAATCCGGTCCTCATCGTCCGCCACGGGCTCCCCCGCATTGTTGGAGAAGCGAATGTAGAAGCGGCCGTCTCCGCTCGCCGCAAAGCCGCCACGAAGGAGAAGGCTTCCCTGGTAAGCCGGCCACCCGTCGTCGCAGCTGGCCTGCCAGATATCCGGGTCGATTCGCCAGGCCATGTCAAAAGAGAGAGGATTGCGCCACTCGGGCGTGCCGCTCCCCGAATGCTTGCCATCGGGCCCGGTCAGGACCTGGTCAAGATTCAGGTGAGGCATCAGGGTGCGCGCGTACTCAATGCCGTTTTCGGCGAGGACCATACAGTAGAGCTGGCTATCGAGGGAACCGGCCAAATGCGATTGATTTGCGATCAGAAGGCAAAGGTAGAGACAGAGGGAAGTTATGAGCAACGTCATCAATAACACCGCTATGAGGGAAAATCCCCGGGCGTTGTGCTTTTCGTCCATCATGGGGTTTCCTCAAACAGATTCGGGCGATAGTTCCAGAGGTAGACTTTGAAGGCCACCTGCTTCGATCCCTCTGCGGGAGTCGAGAGCAGCGATCGATCGGTGCGGCCCTCGAATGTCAGAGACAAGAGCCGGTCGTCCGCCCGATGAACCTGGAGGCCGGCGAAGTTTTTGAACGCCGGCTGAAACGACCCGCCTTCGCTTCGGATCTGCAGATCCGAGCCCTTGACCCTGAGCGCAATTGACTCGTAGCTTTCCTTCAGTCGACCGTCTGGAAAACCGTCCTGGCCTTCGGTGTCGCTCTTGAGATGAAGAGTGTCGCCTTCCTGCTGGACCCCGTCCCAGGAGTGTCCGGCCCGGTTGTTCCCCGCTCCCGAGATCCATTTGCAGAAGAGCAGGGGGGCCAGGCAGAGGCTGGAGTCGCGGTCATGCAGAAGACTTAAGTCCCAGGCGATGGTCTGAAAGGGAACCGCGGCGCCCAGGAAGGCGAGGAGGATCACGCAACCAATGGCCAGTGAAATGAGTAACTCGATAAGTGTGGCGCCCCTACTTTTCGGCACACAGCACCTCCCATTGACGCCCGTTTCTGTTGCTGAGAATGAACCGATGAAGCGGTCGGGCGCCAGCAACAGGACAAAAAGTATCTGGTGAATTCGGGCGAACCCGCCGGATGTCCCGGCCGCGGTTCCACAGCTCGAGAGCCTCGCGCGATTCAACCTGATTCGAGTGGTAGCAGGCCAGGACATGCCCGGTGAAGTGCAACAGTCCGGCGACAATCAACTCAACCAGGAGTGCTGTAATGAGTGTCTCAAGCAGAGTGAATCCCCGAAATCCGCGCCTTACTTGATTCTTTCCCATCTGGACCTCCCGCTGGCGGCCACGAATACCTGTAACGTTCCCGAGGGGTTTGCCAGGGTGTACGTGCCACCGGGCACGACGCTTCCTCTGGAGTAGAAGGTGATGCGCGTCTTGGGACAGTCGACAAAGGTCACTCCGACCGGAAGGTCCCTCCAGACCGCCGTTTCTCCTGCTTCGACGACCGAGTAAGCCTTGCGGTCGGCCCGCACCTCGATCGAAACCGGGATGTTGCCGGCCAGAGCCGCTACTCGCGCTCGCCATACGTCCGACATCAGCGACTGGCAGGCGGTCTGAAGCCGGTGATGGGTTGAAAACGCCTCCCAACTGTTGAGACCCAGTCCCAGGATCGTCCCGACCAGCAGGCAGGTGACCATGATATCGACCAGACTGAAACCTCTTTCGTTCATCTTTTCTCCTCGTTACCTATAACGCTCGAGTTGAAAAATCTACGAAAGTATTTTTTCTAGCCGGTCGCGGCCATTGAAAAGGTGGGACTTACGCGGAGGTCTTGAAAACGGGCTGGAGCTTTGAGCTTGCGTTTGTGCTCGGCGCGGCGGTTGAGTGACGCGTTTTTAGCGTCGTATCGAAACCCCGCGCCGCGTCGGTGAAATTGTCCAGCATCCGGGCGGCGGTGAGCAGATCGCCTTCGGAGACGATATTGTACCTGTCGAACACGCTACGGGTCAGATGCCCGGTCAGTTGCATCGCGACGCGTTCCGGGACTCCGGCCCGAACTAGATTCCTGACTGCGGTTCGCCTGAGATCGTGAGGAATGCGTCCGAAGACTCCAGCCCTCTCGCAGGCTTTGCGCCACGCGGCCCGAAAGTCGCGGATCACCTTGCCCTTGCGATTGAAGACATAGGGGCATGTGACGCCTTTGGCCTTCAGGCGCACGGCTTCGGTCCATTGGCCTTCCAGCACGGTCCGCAGACCGCTCGTAAACGGGAAGACGCGGCCTTTGCGGTTCTTCGTCATGCCAGGGAAGAGACGCACGGTCGCGGCCGGGAAATCGACTTGCCGCCACTCGAGCGGCAGAATCTCGCTTGCGATCCTCCAGCCGGTGATATAGGCGACGCGAGCGATCGGCTGAAGCGGCTTTCGTAGCTTGCGAACCACCATCTCGAACTGCTCGAGCTCGAAGAAGCCCTGCCTGGCGTTGTCTTCCCTCAGCATGGGGAAGTACGGCTTGTGGAACAGGAGACCGGCCTTGATGGCGAGCGTGAAAGCACGCCGGATCACACTGAGTTCGCGGTTGACGTTGGCGTTGCTGACTCCTCCGGCCTGAC
>RPQK01000708.1 GCA_003819755.1 Acidobacteriota bacterium
CGGTGGACTGGGGCGATCCTGATCCGCGAGCAGCACCCGGGTATACCCGACAGCGAGATTCTCCGCCATCTTCTGCGGCCCGAAGATGTCCTTCTCACCTCAGACCGCCGGCTTCACAACGCCGCCTTGAAAAAGGAAGCGACCTCGTTTTTAGTCGCGCCCGAATGAGTAGCGTAACTAATCTAAAAGGACAGAAGCGACGGAAGGGCGGGCGGCGCGAAAGGGAGGGCGGCGTGCGAAAAGGATGGCCAAGAAGCTCCTGGATAAAGGGTCTCAGCGGTGGGACGCTGCGATTGCCGCATCCTCGGCTTCGTAGTCAAAGCGATACGGATTGAAGTCCCCGGGCGGATCGGCGCGTTCCCATTCGATGGTGCGGCGAATTCCCTCTTCGATCGACACTGGCTCACGATATCCCAACTCGTTGCGGATGCGCGTCGAATCCGCCTCCCAATGCTGCGCGGGGTTGCCGGGTTGTCGGAGATGTTCCGGCGTACCGTCCCACGGAAGAACGACGAAATCGCCGGTCCATCCGGTGGCAGCGGCGATCTTCCGAGCCCACTCCAGCTCCGAAAAGGCGGGTGTTTCGGCAACATTGTAGATCCGCCCTGCCGCGCGATCGTCGACGGCAGCCAACCCCAGGGCTGCAGCGACATTCTCCACGTATCCTCGCGGCGCTTTCCATGCTGCCAATCCTTCTTCAAAAATGATTGCAGGGCGGCCGTCATCAATGCGCTTGAGCACAGGATGGAACCGTCGGAGGTTATCCCCAGGCCCATAGACGATTGGCAGCCGGCAAACCGTGCCAGGCAACTCGGAGTCCCCCATGATGGTGCGCTCTACCGGGATCTTGTCGTAGTCCTCGTCGATCCATCCGAAGAGTTTCCGGAGGACTGTTATCAGTTCGGCCGGATAGGTCTGGAGCTTCGTTCGGAGGCGCGAGTCCTCGGTAAGCGGGACCGGTTCGAGGGGACCCTCTTCAAGGCGATGCATAACGGCGCAGGCTCGATAGACATCCATGCTGCTGGCGGCGACGACGCGTCGGGCGATTCCCCTGAAAGCGTCCATTGTTGCTTGCGCCTGAGCGGCCGAACTGAGAATGAGGTCGATCACCAGATCGGCTTTCAAGCCCATCCTGGGGAGATCACGCCTGTCGCCCAGGATGTGCTCGGCCGGTAGACCGGGGCGCGACTTGCCTCGATGGAACACGGCCGTCGAATGCCCCCTTTCCGCAAGCCAGCGAACCAGATGAGGGCCTATAAAGCCGGTGCCGCCAACAATCAGGATCTTCATTTGTCACGATTTCCCGGAGGGAGGTCTTTCATCAGTATAGACCCGGTCGCTTGTCCGGGGCACTTTTCGCGGCGGTATTGGGTCCAAGCGGCTCGCAGCTCATTCGAGATTGGTCAACCGGTTCGTTCCCATCGAATGCGACCTGCCCGCCAAACCTGTACAATTGGCCTCGATTGGTGATCTCGATCGTCAATCGACAATCACCAATTATCAATCATCGATTATTATCAAACACCGATTCTATGGCTGTCGTGGTCGTCATTTCTCCTCAAGGGCATTTGCGAGTCCGTCGCGATAGGGCGGAGACGGGTGAGGAGGCTTTTGCCGAGCGCGTGCTCACAGCTTTTGAGGCAGGAAGCGGCGCCGGCCTGCTGCATCTGGCCACCCGCGAGCTCGAGACTCGGCTGCCGATGGATCTCGTCTTCCTTCGCTCCTTTGCATCGCTGTACCTGACGGATTTGTGCCGCCGTCCGGCTGTAGATGGCGCGGAGACGTTGCCGGAAATCGAGCCGCCGGCTCCCGGCGAACTGGCCTCGCTCATCCTGCAGGCGCCTCCGATTGTCGGCCTCGAGTATCTGCGGCCGGAGACAATGCTGAGCTGGTGGCGTGATCTCGATGAATACGTCGAAGCCGGGGTACGAAATCATCCTGGCGGCGTGCGGGACTACCTGAGGGAACTGAACCCGCTGTGGCGCATGGTCGGTAGGGTCACGTTTCACTTGGCCGAAAACAAGCGGGATCCCGAGCGTCCGTTTGCTTTCCTCGCGACCTATACCAGCCGGGTTTCAGAACAGGGGAAGCTTCAACACCTGCCGCTGTCCCGGGCCCTGGCGGAATACTCGGGCGCTCGCAACCGTGCCGCGCTCGTTTCTCTCCTGTCCCCGGTCCAGACGGCCGCCGAACGAAGTGGGCTGATCCGGCTACTGCTGGAGAATGGAGATCTCTACCATCCGCTGGCATGGTCCCCGGCCGAAGCGTACTCGTTTCTCAAGGAAACCCCGGCGCTCGAGGAGTCCGGCGTCATTGTCCGAATACCCGACTGGTGGAAACGCCACGGCGCCTCGCGTCCCGTCGTTAACGTGACGGTGGGCAGCCGCGGCCGTTCGATGCTCGATCTGAATGCGCTGCTGGATTTCTCTGTGGAAGTCTCGCTCGATGGTCAGACCCTGACCGAGGCGGAACTGCGTGAGCTTCTGCACTCCGAGACCGGGCTGGTCCGACTGCGCGGCCAATGGGTTGAAGTGGATCCCGAGCGGCTCCGCCAGGCGATTGAGCATTGGGAAAGGATTCGCGAGACAGCCCCGGATGGGGTGAGCTTTATCGAGGGGATGCGACTTCTCGCTGGCGCCGACGTGGGGGGTTCGCCAGCCACGGGGCCCACGGGCTCGGTGAGCCGCGAGTGGGTAGGGGTTCAGGCGGGGGAATGGCTGCACGAGATACTCGAGCGCCTGCGCGATCCCTCCAGGCTCTTCGCCGGACAGCCGCCTGGCCTACGCACCGAGCTTCGACCGTATCAGAAGACGGGCGCCGCCTGGCTGGATTTTTTGACGAGCCTCGGCCTGGGCGCGTGCCTGGCCGACGACATGGGGCTCGGGAAGACAATCCAGGTGCTTGCCCTGCTCCTGACCCGCGGCTCAGGAGCGGCCGCAGAGCAGTCGTCGGCCGTCAGCGGGCAGCGGTCAACGGTCAGCACCTCGGGAACGGGGCGGGACGCCCCTTGCCCCAGTGCAGGCGAGACGCCTGCGCTCCCAGGGACGCCTGCGCTCCCAGCGGGTGCCCCCTCCCTCCTCGTTGTCCCCGCCTCCCTTATTGGGAACTGGAAGTCGGAAATCGAGCGTTTTGCCCCGGAGATTACCTACTTTGTCGCCCATCCTTCGGAAAACCAGCTTGATGGGGGAGTGGTGCCGGAAGAGGCCGAGGATAAACATGTGATCATCACGACTTATTCGATGCTCACCCGGCTCAAGTGGCTCTCGTCGGTCACCTGGCCCATGGTGATTCTCGACGAAGCGCAAGCGATCAAAAACGCGGGCTCGCGGCAATCCCAGCAAGCCAGGACGCTGCAGGCCAAGGCGCGCGTGGCTTTGACCGGCACACCAGTCGAGAATCGGCTGGGCGATTTGTGGTCGTTGTTCGATTTCCTCAATCCCGGTTTGCTCGGGTCCAGTCGTCAGTTCTCCACCTTCATCAAATCAATCGAGGACAAGGGGCGAGGATACGGACCGTTGCGAACCCTCGTGCAGCCCTACATTCTGAGGCGTCTCAAGACGGACAAAAGTGTCATCACCGACCTGCCCGACAAGACGGAGGTTAAGGCGTTCTGCCTCCTGACTGGGCGGCAGGCGGCGATCTACACCCAGACCCTGAACGAGCTTGCCCGTTCACTTGTTGAAGTGGAGGGAATCGAGCGCAAGGGCGTTGTGCTGGCCACTCTGATGCGGCTGAAGCAGATCTGCAATCATCCCGCTCACGCCACAGGAGACGGGGATTTCGATCCCGCGCAAAGTGGCAAGTTCCAGCGCCTGCGGGAGATCTGCGAGGAACTGGCCGAAAGACAGCAAAAGATCCTCGTCTTTACTCAGTTCCGCGAGATGTGTGATCCGCTGGAGTCTTTCCTCGCGAGTGTTTTCAATCGGCGCGGGCTTGTGCTTCACGGCAGCGTCCCGGTCGCCGAACGGCGCAGGCTGGTTGAGGATTTCCAGCATGAGGAGGGCGCGCCCTTTTTTGTCCTCTCTCTGAGAGCGGGCGGAACAGGTCTTAACTTGACTGCCGCTTCAAATGTCGTACACTTCGACCGCTGGTGGAACCCGGCGGTCGAAAACCAGGCAACCGACCGGGCCTTCCGAATCGGACAGAAGAAGAACGTCCTGGTTCATAAGTTTGTCTGCCAGGGGACC
>RPQK01000709.1 GCA_003819755.1 Acidobacteriota bacterium
GAAAAAGGATCTCGGGGTGCTCAACCTCGGCGCCTACGATGCTCCCGAGTACGAGTGGGGAACGGCAAGCTCGCCCATCATCCATCGGGACAAGGTGATCGTTCAATGCGACACTCAGAAAGAGGATTTCCTGCTCGCGCTCGACATTCGGACCGGCAAGACAGTCTGGAAGGCTCAGCGCGACGAGCTTCCGTCGTGGGGCACTCCGACGATAGTCTCCGGCCCGGGCCGTGAAGAGCTTGTCGTCAATGCCTCGAACCTTATATGCGGATACGATCCGGCGACCGGGAAGGAACTCTGGCGCCTTGGGGGGAGTTCCAAGATCACGGCGCCTACGCCGGTGTTCTCCGATGATCTCATTGTGGTCGCGAGCGGCCGCAGACCGGAGGCCCCGCTATTCGCGATCCGCAAGGGAGCTTCTGGAGACATAACCCTGCGCGGGGGTCAGTCGTCCAACGACTCGATCGTCTGGAGCAGGCAGCAGCGTGGCTCGTACATGCCGACGCCTCTGATCTACCGCCGACTGCTGTACGTTCTTTCCAACCAGGGCATCCTGGACAGTTACGAGCTCCACACCGGGAAAGAGTTCTACCGCCAGCGCATATCTCATCAAGGCGGGGGGTTCAGCGCCTCCCCGGTGGCGGCCGACGGTCGGATTTACCTCTCGAGCGAGGACGGCGACGTTTTCGTGGTCAAGGCGGGAGTAGATTTCGAGTTGCTCGCAACCAATCCGATGGGCGAGCGGCTGATGGCAACCCCTGCGCTTTCGGAAGGGACGATGTTCATCCGCGGCGAGCGCACCTTGTTTGCGGTGTCACGGACTATCCGGCGATAAGATCAGCGCCGCCTTTAACTATCGCGAGATGACGTCCGACCGGATGTCGGCTTCTCGGGGCCTCGGCCACGAATCGGAGCATCTGACCGCCACCACCCGGCCCGCGAGGGGAACCTTGTCACGAACGTCCGTTTCAATAACGGCTTGAAAGTACCAGGGACCGGTGTGGCGAGGAGCGGAAGCCTGCAGCCGGCCGACCAAGGTTTGAGCAGATTGCGGGTCGACCAGGAAGCCGACCGCCATCTGAGTCGCCTGCGTGTCGAGACCGTTGATCAGCAGCAGCTTTCTGTGGGGAACAAGGCTTGGAATCATGGATATGAGCGCGTATTCCAGCGTTGCCCCGATTTTCGGGCCGCCCCTGTCTTCCGGGTAGCGCACCTGATACTCGGACGGCTCGCCCGGGTTCGGCGAGACGTTCAGGATGTAGCGTCGAGCTCGTTCACCTCTTTGGCCGAGGCGCAATGGATACTGAGTCAGGAGCGGATCGATCCACCGGTTGTGTTCATTGTGACCGAGCAAGACCATGTTCTGCTCCCGGAAGTGTTGCCATGTCAGAAGCCGGCTTTCAGTCCCGTTCACGGTCCTTCCCCAAGACGTGAGCAGACCCGCGACGCGAACCGCACCAATGGCTTCCCCCATCTTGGTATTGACCTCATTCGGCGTCAGATAAATGTATTTCAGTGACGGGAAAATGAAGATCTGACGAAGGCACCGCTCGGCTTCGGCGTCAGCAAGCCAACGGGGGAGCCTCGGGGATGTGAGGGGTTCTGCCTGAGGATTGACTACGGCGGCCATCGAGTTGCTGAAGCAGATGGTGGCGCCGACCGGATCATCCAGCCAATCGCCCCATATTTCGCGAATGGCGGCGTCTTGCCCGCTTGGCTCGGACCTCGGAGCGCTGGTATTTTCCGATCGCCCAATGATCCAACCCGCCACTCCGCAGCTCAGGCCCAGCAACAGCGCTACAGCCAACTTGGGCCCAAACCGCACGAGAGCTGTTCTTGCGGGAAGCGCCTGATAGGATATGGCGGAAAGACCATCCTGGCGTTCGAATACCGGAACATAATGGCCGAGCGGAAGGCTAATCCGGACCGGATCGCTCCGCCCTTCACCGGCGTAGTAGGACTCAAGTCTTTGCCGCAACACGTGCGCCTGGCGACGAACCAGTGAATCCTCACCGGTCGAGTACTCAGGACCGCGGCCGAAAACCTCGAACCCAATCAGGTACTGGTTGATCCGAGAGGATTCGCCCTTGAGGGTCAATTCGCAAACGTATTGAAGGAACTTCTGGCTGCGATCCGCCCGGCTGAAGGCCTCGCTTTTGAGCACCTTTTCCAACTCGGCGCGCACTTCTTCGACTGACGGGGCGACATCCTTGACCATGTTTGCACCCCAGGTCCGAACCGTGAAAAACCGTTCGGGACTTGGCCGCGTCCTTGTTCGGGCCCCTATTATAACCGAGGCTGAGAGGCAGCCAGCGACGAATGTGGAATGTGAAGAGCTCTTTTCTCATAGGAAAACATTGCCGCAGGACCGTCGGTCGGGCGGCGCGGCGTTTCATGAGGACCTGGCAACAATGGACAGACGAACTTTCTTACAGGCCGCCGCTGCAGCAGGAGCGAACCCGGTGTTGCGGAGAATCGCTTCGACTGACGATCGCGTGAGAAAGATGATCGGAATACAACTAGGGGCGATTTCCTTCCTGGACGAGGGAGTTGAGCAGGTGCTGGACATCGTTCAGGAGCGAGCCTCGGCAAATGCGCTTTTTCTCGCGACGTTCTCTTTTTCCAACGGTACCGCCGGCCGTCAGCTGCCGGGACACCCTTTCCCCGGACATGGCAAGCAGGAATATGATACCGATCTGCGGGGCGGGAACTTTGCGCGAGTTCACCCTCAGTACTATCGGGATTCAGGCATCGACCCGGGCGCAACCCAGGCCCCGGACTACGACCGCTTCGATCTGCTGGCCGAGGTGACTCCCCAAGCTCGTAACCGGGGAATGGGCGTGTTCTGCCTCGTCCAGGACCAGTTCCCGTCAAACTTCCCCGGTATTGAAAAATTACAGGAACACGACTTCAACGGCCAGCGAGCCGAGACCCTGTGCAAGAACAACCCTTATTACCGCAACTTCCTCGCAGGACTTATGGAGGATCTCACGCGCTCTTATGACATAGATGGCGTCATGTTCGTTTGTGAATATCAGGGCGCGTTCAGCAACACCATCGGATCACGCTTCAGGGGAAAGGCGCGGGGGAAGCCCGGATCCAGGACCTGTTTTTGCCCATTCTGCAAGGAAAAAGCGAAGCAACAGGGTATCCGCCTAGACCGGGTGCAGCAGGGCTTTCTCGAGCTGGAAAAATTCGTGGCCGCAGGCCGCTCCCGCCAAGTTCTCCCGGACGGCTACTACGTCAGCCTCTGGCGCCTGGTCCTGAGATACCCGGAACTGCTGGCATGGGAGCACTTATTCCATACCGGAGTGCGCGAGGTCTATGCGATCATGCGGGAGCGGCTGAAATCAGTCAAACAAAAAGCTTCCTTCGGGCTTCATGTGTGGCATAACGCGACTATGAGTCCCATCTACCGCGCCGAACAAGATCTGGAAGAGCTGTCGAGAACCAGCGACTTTCTGAAACTGGCGCTCTACCACAACTGCGGCGGACCTCGGCTGGCAAGTTACATCGAGAGCGTTGGGGAGACGATGTACGGAGACATCCCTCCCAGGGAACTGCTGGAATTCCATTATCGCGTGCTCGACTACACAGGAACACCCTATCCGGCCGTCCGGAAAACCGGGTTGAGGGCGGATTACGTCTATCGGGAGGCGAAACGGGGGGTGGATCAGGCCCGCTCCGCCCCAGTGTACGCGGGGATCGACGTCGACATTCCAGTTGAAGATGCCGACCTCCAGAAACAGGATCGCGACGCCGCGCAGTCGACCCGCCAGGAGATCCGTTCGGCCGTCCGAGAAGCGTTTCGGGCCGGAGTCCAAGGTATTGTGATCTCGCGAAAGTACTCGGAAATGCGTTTGGAGAGTCTCAGCGGCGTCGGTGACGCGGTCAAAGAGCTCGGATTGCAGATTTCGTAGGTGCACGCGATCTCGGGCAGCCGGGCAATCCGCTCCATTGCGACGGCCTGGAGCTGTTGTTCGCGCGGCTTCCAGGCGGGCGTCCGGGTTATGGACATCGAGCAAATGAAGTCGTGCAACTGACGTCGGGGGGTTGGGTTGCATTTAGAGCGCAAGCAGAGGAAGGCCAATCTATGCGGCCCTCCCGGCGCCGGTTTAATCGGAGGGTCCGAACCGTGAAAAACCGTTCGGGACTTCCATGGACGTTTTGCAGGGATCATGATCC
>RPQK01000710.1 GCA_003819755.1 Acidobacteriota bacterium
ATTTGCCCCGCGGTAACGGTGTTCCGACCCGCAGGTCTTGCACCTCACACCCCGGACGGTCCCTCTCACCTCGTAGAGGACGACGTGGGCCAGGGTGAGCCCGCAGCGTGCGCAGAAATCGTCAATGTTCTTTCCGACCATGGACACTGTTATAGGTCTCCTTTGCGATATCGAGGTGCTGCCTCCATTATGACCGGCTCGTTCTCAAAAAGGGGTTTTTGTTTTCGTTTTGTACGGGGAAAACCATCCCGAGGAACCGGCCGTGCCTTTTGGGTCGGCGAATCTCGGCGGCCGCTCGCCCGGTAACCGGCGGGTGGCCAGACGCGAGGCCTACGGCGAGTTGGAGATCGCTGGTGCGCGAAGAAGCACGCTGCTGTCCCCGACCCGATTACGGCGGTGCTCTCTACGTACCGCGCTCGACTAACGGAGCGACAGAGCTTCAATCTTCAATTTTCTGTTGGTGGGGCAGGCGGCAAAAACTGCAAATTGAAGCCCTGTCACTCAATCCAATCCCAACCTGTTTAGATACCCGCCAAACGACCACGGGGGCAGCTAAACAGTCGGCATACGCGCACCGGGAGATCCAGTGCGCTAGGGAGTGTTCTTCGCGACGTTCCAGGTGACCGTTTGACAGCCGGCCGGGGCCCCGGTATCGTCAGAAGAGCACACTTCCCACTTAACCTGGTCGAATCTCAGGGAGATTGATTCAGTCGGGGTTTCTGACGATCCGCTTAGCTGCTGGCTGGTTACCGACACGCCTCGAAGCTCAATGGTGCTTGACGCTATCATAGAACCACCAGTTGGAACCAGGAGCGTAACAGTAGCTTTCGCGAAAACCCGTCCGGTGGTCAGCGCCTGCAACAGGGCGGGAGAGGCGCTGTCCATCAGCTTCATGAAGTTGATTTCGCTGAATTCCGGTCGAGAGGCCCCCGCCCCCGAGCCCCGTGAAGCCCCGGGGTTGCTTGCTCCCCAGGAGAAACTGAGGACATCGATGGCGCCCCGGTAACCCTCGAGCGTGGAGGAACCGGGCACCTCATCGATCTGGAGCACGACATTGACGGCGCCAGCTGCAGAACCGGCAGCGGTCAACCCAACAACCAGCAGAATGCACAGTGAGCGAACTCTTATCACGTCTCCTCCTTTGATGATCGGTTTATTAACAAGCTAGTCTTTCTTGACAGATTGGTCAATGCGCCTCAACACACGCGGTTGCAGCTTCTAGTACACGCGGGGATCTGAAGGATGGGGAGTGATTCTCACTTGAGCGTTTTTTGAGCTCGAATTAGCCTCCAGCACCTTACGCAGTTCCACGTAATTCGCCGGGTCAAACTGCCTCGAATCGATCGAGAGCTTCTTCTTGAACGACAATTGGCTCGCATTTGCTTCGCCGGCGGGGGAAGCGGCAATGTAACGTATGTTGAGCGATACGTCTTTCCCCTCCAGAGCGATGGGCTCTGGGGTTGACTCAACCGAATACCCGGGCGGCAGGAGCAGCGTCTCTTCTTGGACAGCGGCGACCGTCGTAGTCAAGATGAATGGGTACTTGCGCTCAGGCTTCTTTGCTCGGGCAACGATATCCGTAAGAACACGCTCGAAACAGTCGGAGGCAAGGGGGGTCTTGATCAAAAGAGCATCAGAGCCGGGTGCGGCGTAGCCAGGCGCCTCGTATCTGATTGTGACCAGGAACTGAGTATCAAGATCGCTGGACTCCGAGGTCGATACCTCGATGACCCTCGCCGCCGGGTTCACTTGGGCCACGATATCACCCCAACGCTTCCGGTAGTCCTCCGCCTTGGTTCTCCGGCACCAGTTGCGAAGGTCCTCTTCGTAAGCGCCTCGGCCGCCGATAGTGACCGTACTCGACAGCAGGCCGTCAGCGCCGATCCGGCTCTCGGCTCGAATCGTGCCGAGGTTCTCGGTTGCCGCAATGTGGGGGATCCGGACGAGATCCTCGCCCTCCGGCCTGAAGACCAGCAGCGGCGCCTCACCCGCATACCCCGGCAGCCGGTCTGTACTTCGCAAGATAGCCGTCGGATCGTATAACCGATAACCGCGTTGGCCGTCCGGAACAGCGACTATCATGTGCTGAAAAATGTCGTGCGGCACCTCCGAATCAAAGACGCGGCCATATCCGGTTGCCGCCGGGTAGCTCTCGATGCCGGCTGCACGGAGCATTGAACACAGAAGCACTGCTACGTCACGGCAGACACCGAAACGTTCCCGCAAGGTTTGAGTGGCCGGCTTCCCCTGGTAGGCCGAGACGCTCGTCAGTCCTTTGTATCCGATGTTGCTACGCAGGAAGCGGACGAGACTCGCGGCTTTCTCTTCGTTGGTTTTCAAGCCGCGCGTCGCCCCGGCCACCGCCGCCCGGAGGTTGTCGTCCTCATCCATTGACGCCTGGTTGATCCTGTAACCTGTGCGACTGAGCTCCGACCATGAGGCTATCGTAGAAGCCAGGAGCCTCGCGGCGAAGTGCTGACGCGTGTTCCAGCCGGGTTCCGAGATGAAAGGAGGTATGTCCCGCGCCTCCCAAATGTATGAAGTTCGGCCGTCCTTTTGCTCGGAAGTGGATGTTACAACGAGGCTTTCGGCGCATCTGAGCATGTGCTTCAGAGGCTTCCCGGCTGGACCGTTGATTTCGATCCGGACATAGGCGACCGGCTCATCCTCCTGTAGATACTTGCCCTCTTTGAGCTCGAAATCGGAAGTGACCGGCTTGACGCACCTCTCCTCAATAAGGTACTCGACGGCATCGCCGACCCGCAGATTCTGGAAAGTGACGGTCTTGAGCCGCATGGTCTCGTCATTGACGTTCTGACGACGGTACATCGGGTTGGGCACGTCGGCGATGAGATCAGCCGGCACGTCGGAGATGGTCCCGTCCGGCTTGACCACGCGGGCGAACTCCACTTTTGCCTGGCTTCGATAACTGTAGTATTCCCAGACAGGCAGGGTGGCGAAGTATTGAACGGCGGGTTCGGTCAGTAATTTGATCAGGCAATGGGTGCGATCCACATAGGTGCCGTCCTGCTCGTACCTGATGTCACGCCGTTTCTCTACGAACACGATATTGGCCTGCGGAAATCTCTCCCCCGCGCGGGACAGCTTCTGCATGAGCTCGGGGGCAGCAGTCTGGGCTTGTACCGCAGTGCCTGCGACCAATGAAATCAAGAATGCGCCAACGATGACGAAGGGAGTGGGTCTAGGCCTGTTCATCTCTCTGGCTCCTTTTCTCGGCTGGGTCAGGGCTTGACAGGTAGATCGGCGTCCGGCTCTCGCGGTTTGCCCCCGACGACTGCCCCACCCGCAGTCGTGATAGAAAACGGAGTCTGGCCGTCAGAAGTTCCAGGAGTTGCAGCGAAATCCGGGGACGAATTTCACGGCTGTGAGTTAACCTGCAACCAGTAGGTGCGCTTCACGAGCAGTACCTGTAACGGGAGCCGAGTCTAAAGGGCGTGTTGGCGGAGTCGGCTGGCAGGCGGGGGATCATTTGGACACGGACAAAAGGACGACACGGACAAAAGGACCTCAAGGACAACAAGGACCTCAAGGACCTGAAGACAGACCGTCCTTCAGGTCCTTGAGGTCCTTGTTGTCCTTGAGGTCCTTTTGTCCGTGTGGTCTCTGTCGCCTTGGTTACTGCTTGACGATCTCCACTCGGCGGTTCTTCGCCCGGCCGTCTTCGGCGTCGTTGGACGCAACCGGCGCGAAGGCACCGCAGCCGTAGGCCCGCAGGCGCGTGGCGGCGATCCCGTGCTGTTGCACGAGCGCCTGGACCACGGTTGCGGCCCGGTCCTGCGACAGCTTGAGGTTGCTTTCCACGGCGCCGACGTTGTCGGTGTGCCCGACCACGTGAACCTTGAGTCCTGGATCGGTGGTCAGCAATTTCGCGATCTCGCCGACCGCCTGGGCCGATTCGGGAGTGATTGTCGCCTTCCCCGTATCGAAGAGTATGCCGTACACAGCGACGTGACCGGTGGCCTTGATGTCGTTCGCGAAAGCGGCGGCGTCAGCCACGATGTGCTGCTCCATCTCCGTCTTCTCAACAATGTGCAGCCAGATCAGACCGTTCCCCTTCTGGATCTGGGCCCATACCTCTTTGCCGTCCTTGACAATCTTCGCATTGACCCACCAATCGGGCTTGCTGTCCTGGACCACGCCGCCCACCTTCTTAATGGCGTTC
>RPQK01000711.1 GCA_003819755.1 Acidobacteriota bacterium
GAGGCGTGAGAGGACAGTAGCCGGGGGTGTCGCCTGAAAAACGGCTCCACCCCCGGCTACTCTCCTCTCACGCCTCCGGCGTAAGGAAGTAGCCGAGCCCTTAGCTCATTGGATTGCCCAGGCACGCATTCCGGCAAAGGGTTAGCCATGGCTCTCGCCCTTCACAGGCTCGGCGCGCTCGCGAAATCTTGGGGCGACTTTGCGGGAGAAAGAGCCGCTGCCGCATTGCTTTCCCGTGGCGGCGCACGTATCGTATAGCCGAACTAATCAGGCTCTAGATCTGATAGGAGGTCTGAATGAAAAGTGCAAAGATCCTGATCGCAATCGTATTAACGCTGACACTGTGTTCCGTGGTAGCCGCCGCAAAACCGAATTTTACCGGTGATTGGAAGATGGTCGCGGCCAAGAGCGATTTTGGGCAGATGCCTCCGCCGAGCAAGTTTGAGGAGAAGATTGCGCATACCGACCCGCAGCTCAAGGTTTCAATGGTCTTCGTCAGTGAGATGGGCGAGATGGCGCTCGACTCGAACTACACGACTGACGGCAAGGAATGCGTGAACACGTCGCCGATGGGCGAAAGCAAGAGCACGGCCAACTGGGACGGTGACTCGCTGGTTATCGTCACCAAGATGGACATGCAAGGAAACGAGATCACCATCACCAACCGGTGGACGCTTTCCGCAGACGGCGCCACTCTGACGGTGAACGGTCATTTCTCCAGCTCGCAGGGCGAGGGGGATACCAAGATAGTGATGGAAAAGAAGTAGCCGCAACTCCAGGTCTTAAACCGCGGAATCGGCAGGATGAACAGGATCTAACTCGATTCTGTCCATCCTGCTCCTCCTGCCTTCCTTCAAATCCTGTTCTATGTTCTGCAGCATTTCCTCGTTGATCGGGTAGAAGACCAGGACGAGCCCGCAGATCAGAGCGAAGATCCCCGGTATGATGCTGAACATCAGCTTTATCCCGGTAATGGACCCTTCGGTTTGCGGCTGGTTCGGCACGTACTCGAAGATGTCGAGGAGCTTCAGCGTAAGGAACCCTCCCACGGCGATGCCCGCCTTGATGGCGAACATGATGCCGGATATGACGAGTCCGGTGGCCCGCCGCCGGAACTTCCATTCGTAGTAGTCGGCGACGTCCGAGTACATGGCAAAAAGGAAGACGGGCATCCCTCCGGCGAGAATCGACCAGGCGAAGTTGACCGATGAAAGCAGGACGAAGTTACTGGGCGGAAGGAAGTAAAAAGACATTTCGAGGACCACGCTCGCGAGCGTGAAGAAAATGATCAACGGCTTTTTCCCGAAGGATTTCGTGAGCGGATACGTCAGGAGGACCCCGGCGATCATGCCGAAGGTGCCTATGGTCAGAAAGGCCGTCGAGCGGCTGAAGTCCAGCGTCATGGGGCCGAGGGCCGCACTCAGAAGGATATCCTTGCCGTGCCCGTTGACGTAGTCGAAGTAGTAAAGCACGGAGGCATTGCGAATCGCGTTGTGGACCAGAAAGAAAATCGCTGAGATGAAGAGGATGATCCAGGGACCGTTGCGGGAAAGGTCTTTCAAGTCCTGGCGGAATGAAGAGGCCTGTCCTTCAGGAGGCAACACGCGTTCCCGCGTCGTGAAAAAAGTGACGAACAGGAGGAGGACGGCGATCGCCCCAAAGATCGCCATCGTCATCTGAAAGCCGAGTGCCTGGCTGTAGCCCAGGTCCTTGTTGTATCCCGGGTGGCTCGGGTCGGCGCCTAAGAGTCGAGCGAGCGGCAGTGTGAAGGTCGTGATGATCAGCATGCCGAGGAATGCGAACAAAAACCTGTATCGGGAAAGGGAAGTCCTCTCCTTCGGGCTGGGCGTCATCACGGCCATCAGCGAGGAATAAGGGATGTTGATGGCGGTGTAAGCGGTCGTAGCCAGGATATAGGTGACGAACGCGTAGATGATTCGGGCGTTCAATCCCCAATTCGGCGTTATGAACATCGCCCAGGCGAGCGCACCGTACGGAATGGCCAGCCAAAGGAGATATGGTCGGAATTTGCCCCATCGGCTGTGCGTGCGGTCGGCGATCATGCCGATGGTCGGATCAAACACCATGTCCCAGACGCGCGTGGCCAGGAACAGGTAGCTTGCGATACCGGTAGGCAACATGAAAACGTCGGTGTAGAAAATCGCCAGGAAGAAACTCCATGCCTGGTAAAGGATGTTGGAGGCCGTATCGCCCAGGCCGAATCCCACTTTTTCGATGACTGACAGCTTTCCGCTATTGTTTTCGGCTTGCATGGATGGGGGGAGGTTATCGAATGGCACGGACGAGTTGGAACGATAAAGCGGGTATTACGAGGTCTTTCGCATCGCGAAAACCACCTGGAGCGCCGGGTCCTGGCTGCACGATCCTGTCAATCCTGCTAATCCTGTCAAAGAGAGCTTGACAGGATGGACAGGATTGACAGGATTCCGGGGTCCGGCTCTCGCTCTGCGAAATCCGGGTTGGTTGGGGTTGTTGCTTGCGACGGCGGTTGCCGATTCCCGATACTTTGCAGCGGGGAAACCGGGCGGCTCTGAAGAGGTGGCAAAGGGTGTGATCATGATGCTGGGGCCGGTCAAAAGATAGCGCCTTCCTTCAGTCGGTGGTAACATCCGCGATTCGAGGGGGCTAATCATGAACCGTGACCTCAGCAGAAGAGAATTGCTCCGCATGGGCGCCGGTTTTCCGGCCATTCTCGCAGCCGCTCAAGGAGCACCGAAACGAAACGTCCTATTGATAACGCTCGACGATCTGAACACGCACCTGGGTTGTTACGGTAAGACCCAGGTCAAATCCCCCAACATCGACCAATTGGCCGGCTCGGGCGTGACCTTTGATCGTTCTTATTGCCAGTTCCCTCTGTGCAGCCCGAGCCGCTCGTCGATGATGACCGGTTTGCGCCCGGACTCGATCAGAATCTACGATTTGGCCACCCATTTCCGCCTCACTGTCCCAGATGTGGTCACGTTGCCCCAATTGTTCCGCCAGAACGGGTATTTCACGGCGCGAGTCGGGAAGCTCTACCACTACGGCGTTCCCAGTGACATCGGTTCCTGCGGCCTGGACGACTGGAAGTCCTGGAACCAGGCGGTGAACCCGCGCGGCCGCGATAAGGATGAGGAAAACCTGCTCGTTAATTACACGCCGACACGCGGACTTGGCAGTTCGTTGAGCTTTCTGGCTGCCGAGGGGGCCGATGAGGAGCAGACCGATGGCCAGGCGGCAACGGAGGTCATCCGGCTCCTCGAAAAGTACCAGAACCGGCCTTTTTTTATCGGCGCCGGCTTCTATCGCCCGCACTGTCCGTATATCGCGCCCAAGAAGTACTTCGCACTCTATGATCAGGCGAGCATCCGGGTACCTCAGGCGCCATCGCCAGCGGATTTTAAGTCGATTCCCGAGGAGGCCCTGCAATCGACCAAGCCGTGGCCTTGGTTTGGCGTGAGCGAGTCCGAGGCGGGCAAGTCGATTGTGGCTTACTATGCGGCCATTTCCTTCGTGGACGCCCAAGTCGGGCGAATCCTGAAGGCCTTGGACCGGCTCAAGTTGAGGGAGAACACCACCATTGTTCTCTGGGGGGACAATGGATACCACCTTGGGGAACACGGACTCTGGAAGAAACAGAGCCTTTATGAAGGCTCGGCCCGTGTTCCGATGATCCTCGCCGGGGCTGGCGTAGCGGCCGAGGGCAGGGTCTGCAAGCGCACCGTCGAGTCGCTCGACATTTATCCGACGCTTGCGGATCTGTGCGGCTTGCCGGCTCCGAACAATCTGGAAGGCGCTTCTTTACGCCCTCTGCTGAATGATCCGGGTCAGGAATGGAAGCGGCCGGCCTACACTCAGGTGAAAAGGGGGAAGGGAGCCGGCTATTCCGTTCGGACCGAGCGCTGGCGCTATACCGAGTGGGAGGGCGGGGCTGCGGGGACGGAGCTTTACGATTACGAGAGTGATCCGCAGGAACTGAAGAACCTCGTCGGAAACCCCGAATTTCAGTCGGTCGTGGCCGAGATGCAGGGCCTGTTGAAACGCCTCAGCTCTTAGCGCGTCGGGACGGACCAGCACCGACTGGCACGGACAAACACGGACACCAGCTGTCCAGGGTTCCCGGATCAGATCTCCCTCGCCCCGTTACTACCGGTCGACTTGTACAACGTGTCCAAAC
>RPQK01000712.1 GCA_003819755.1 Acidobacteriota bacterium
GCGTCGACCAGCAGAGTCGTGCCGTCCGGGAACACGAAGAAAGCAGCATTGCCTCTGCCCGTGTTGATCTGATGAATATCCAATGTGCCTTCCGTCCACGGCGGTAGCGGCGCATTGACCGTCTGATTGTGAGCAAGGCTGAACGTCATCAGGCAAGTGACTGTAAGGAGCACCAGGGTACGCAGTCTTCTCAATTTCAATCTCCTTCGCGCTTCGCGGCAATTTCGGGAACATAATACTTAATTCCCAACCCGCTTACGTCCATTTTTCGGCTGGCGGAGAATTAAGTTTTGTGCCCCCGAAATTCACCGGTTGGAAGCATGATGTCGCAATGTTAGCTTAAGGAGGTCGGGGGGATTGATTTGGGACTAAACCTTATTCCAATAAACGGACAGCAACGATGAATCTGAAACGAGCCTTCTCCTGTTCCGCGCTCCTGGCGCTAACCCTCACTCCTGCGCTCTCCGCGGAGAAGCCCGAGCTTTGGTATGACAAGCCCGCCGCCAATTGGACCGAAGCCCTGCCGATCGGCAACGGTCGCATGGGTGCCATGATTTTCGGCGGCCTCGCCCAGGAGCACATCCAGTTCAACGAGGGCACGATCTGGACCGGCAAGACGCATGAGTACCATCACGAGGGCGCGGTCAAGTTCCTTCCCGTGCTGCGCGATCTGGTTAACGAGAGCCGCCGGCTGGACATCGAGGCGCGGCAACTGGCCAGGGACGGCCGGCAAGCTGACGCCGACGAAAAACTCAAGGCCGCGAGGGCGAAGCAGAAGGAGGCCGAAGACATCGGGCTGAAGGAGTTCATGAGCGTTCCGGTGAGACAGAAAGCGTATCAGCCGTTTGGCGATCTGCGGATTGCCTTTCCGGGGCTTACTGATGTGACCGGATATCGGCGCGATCTGGACCTCGACAGCGCAGTGGCGGAGGTTAGCTACTCGGCCAACGGCGCCCGGTTTACCCGGGAATGTTTTGCGACGTTTCCCGATCGAGTCATTGTCTGGCGGCTCACGTCGGACCGGCCGGGCCGGGTGAGTTTCACGGCAACGCTCCAAAGCGCGCACAAGGAGGCGAAGACGACGTTGCTGCCGGGCAATCAGCTGGCGCTGTCCGGCCAGGTGGAGCCCGAAGGCGTCAAGTTTGAAGCGCGGCTGAAGGTGCTGGCGAAGGGGGGCAAGGTGACGCTCCTCGAGGACGGGGTCACCGTGGAGAACGCCGATTCCGCAATGCTTGTGTTGGCGGGAGCGAGCAGTGTCAAGGATTACAGGGACATCAACGCGGATCCGGCGGCCCGGTGCGAGGCGACCTTGAAAGCGGTCGGGAAGAAGAATTTTGGGGAATTGCTGCAGGCGCATCTGGCCGATCATCAGGCGTTGTTCCGGCGAGTTTCGCTCGATCTCGGAAAGACGGACGCGACCAAACTGCCGACCGATCAACGAATCATCGGTTTTGCCCGGGGCAACGATCCCGACCTCGCCGCCCTGGTATTCCAGTATGGCCGTTACCTCCTCATTGCGAGCAGCCGGGAGGGCGGGCAGCCAGCCAACCTGCAGGGGATCTGGAACAATTTGCTCAGCCCGCCATGGGACAGCAAGTGGACCGTGAACATCAACACGGAGATGAACTACTGGCCGGCCGAAGTGGGAAACCTGGCGGAATGTACCTCGCCGCTATTCGACATGATTGCAGACTGTGCTGTCTCCGGGCGCAAAACCGCCCAGGCGCATTACGGCGCGCGCGGCTGGGTGTTGCATCACAACACGGACCTTTGGCGTGGCACCGCGCCGATCAACAACAGCGACCACGGCATCTGGCCGACCGGCGGAGCGTGGCTATGCCAGCATTTGTGGGAGCATTGGCTGTACACGGGAGACAAGAAATTTCTCGCGCAGCGCGCCTATCCGATCATGAAGGACGCGTCCCTGTTTTTCACCGACTACCTGTTCCGAGACCCGATCACCGGGAAGCTGATCAGCGGCCCCTCCAATTCTCCCGAGCAAGGTGGATTGGTGAACGGCCCGACTATGGATCACCAGATCATCCGCGCTCTGTTCGCGAATACGGCCGAGGCGGCACGGATTCTGGGACGCGACACGGAATTTGCGGCAAAGCTGGACGGGGTGCGCCAGGAAATTGCTCCGAATCAGATAGGACGGCACGGGCAGCTTCAAGAATGGATGGAGGACCAGGACGATCCAAACAACAAGCACCGCCACCTGTCGCACCTCTGGGCGGTTCATCCCGGTAACGAAATCACGCCGCTCCAACCGGAGCTATTTGCCGCAGCGCGTCAGTCTCTGGTGTATCGCGGTGACCAGGCGACGGGCTGGAGCATGGGCTGGAAGCTGAATCTCTGGGCGCGCTTTCTGGACGGAAACCATGCCTATCTCATCCTGAAAAACCTGCTGCGCCCGCCCGTGCCACAGGACAAGTGGGACGCGGGCGGTGGCATGTATCCGAACCTGTTCGACGCCCATCCGCCATTCCAGATTGATGGCAACTTCGGCGCGTCCGCCGGTATTGCGGAAATGCTTCTGCAGACGCACACCGGCGAAATCGCGTTGCTGCCCGCCTTACCCGATGAATGGCCCACGGGCCTGGTCACCGGACTTCGCGCCCGTGGCGGGCTCACCGTGGACATCGCATGGGCAGACCACAAATTGAAAACGGCGACCGTCATTGGCTCGCCGGGCACGTCCTGCCGTGTTCGATACGGTGAAAACGTCATAGCAGTGTCGCTCGGTCCGAACGGGAGGATCAACCTCCCTCAGACCGAATTTCGTCCGTGATTTCGCGCAACCACCACTCTCATGAAGACCGACCAGGGCCGCAGCACCGATCACCTCGAAAGCGAGGTGAGCCTCAGACGGGCGACGGGCGCGTGGGCAAAAGTGGCAGCGTTGAGCTTCGGCGGACCGGCCGGGCAGATCGCTGTCATGCACCGCCTGCTCGTCGAGCAGAGGCGCTGGATCAGCGAGGAGCGCTTCCTGCACGCCCTGAATTTCTGCATGCTGCTGCCCGGTCCGGAAGCCCACCAACTGGCGATTTACATTGGCTGGTTGCTCAATGGAGCCCTGGGAGGGATACTCGCCGGAGTCCTTTTCGTCATCCCCGGTTTCATTTCAATCCTCGGTCTGAGCATCATTTACGCGGAATTCGGAGATGTCGGGATCGTTCAAACCGTGTTCTACGGCTTGAAACCCGCCGTGGTGGCTGTTGTCATCGAGGCGGTGATCAGGATCGGGCGCAGGGCTTTGAAGACCCGTTTTCTAGCAGCGCTTGCCGGCGCGGCTTTCGTTGCGATTTTCTTCCTCGGCGTCCCTTTTCCGCTGATCGTGCTGACCGCAGCTCTTGTCGGGTGGTTGGGCTATCACGCACGGTCCTCCGCCGTGCTCCCGGAGGCTTCCGATTCTCGCCGCGAATCACGGCCCAGATCGCCCCTCCCAACTCTCGCTCGCTCGGTTCGGGTCTTGCTTGCCGGACTCGCGGTGTGGTTTGGGCCGGTCGGACTGGCGCTTTGGATCGCCGGTGGGAAGAGTATCCTGTCCGACCTGGGATTCTTCGTCAGCAAAGTGGCGGTAATCACGTTCGGAGGTGCCTACGCTGTGCTCGCCTATGTCGCCAGGGAGGGAGTAGCACGGGGCTGGCTGAGACCCGAAGAAATGCTGGATGGGCTGGGTATGGCCGAGACCACACCCGGGCCTCTGATTCAGGTCGTTCAGTTCGTCGGCTTCATGGGCGCCTACCGCAATCCTGGCGATCTTACCCCGCTGACCGCCGCGCTGCTCGCTTCGGGAATTACCTGTTGGGTGACGTTTGTTCCTTCATTTCTCTGGATCTTTCTGGGTGCACCCTACGTTGAGCGTCTGCGGGGATGGAAAGCACTGAGCGCTTCTCTTTCCGCAATTACCGCATCGGTTGTCGGCGTGATCCTCAATCTCGCAGTCTGGTTCTCGCTCCACACCCTGTTCGCGCGGGTCACCGACACTCGGCTTGGGTTCATTCGCCTCCACGTTCCGTCGCCGCCTTTCGACCCCCTGGCCGCCGTGATTGTCGTTGTGTCGCTCGTCGCCCTGCTTCGCTTGAAACTGGGGATGTTCGCCACCTTCGGCATCGCCGTGACAATCGGGTTTCTTGGCAGGCAACTGCTTTCCCTGTAGTTCGTACTGTGGTCC
>RPQK01000713.1 GCA_003819755.1 Acidobacteriota bacterium
GGCGCTGGAGGACGCTCTTTCCCGTCAGTTGTTCCCGGGCCGGATGCACCTCGCCCTGGAACGCTTTGCCAGGATCATGCGGGAGGCGTCGGCCCTCAAGGAGTTTCCGGTTCACGTGGCACTCGAGTCAATTCTTGACGCGAGCGGGTATATTGCCGCCCTGAAGGAGCAAGCGACGGAGGAAGCGGAGGACCGTCTTTTGAACCTCCGCGAGCTGGTGACGGTTGCTGAGGAATATGGACGCAGGGGCGAACCTCTGCAAGAATTTCTCGATTCGACGGCGTTGCATGCGGACTCTGACGACTACGATCCGAACGCCCCGGTCACGCTCATGACGCTCCACAATGCGAAAGGTCTCGAGTTTCCGATCGTCTTTCTTGCAGGCTGCGAAGAGGGAGTTCTTCCCCATAGCCGTTCCACTTCACAGGATGACCTGGAGGAGGAGAGGCGGCTCTGTTACGTCGGGCTTACCAGGGCCGAGAAAAAAGTGCATTTGAGTTATTGCCGCCGTAGGAGATTCTATGGCGGGGAGTCCGAGGAAATGAACAAGCCGAGTCGTTTCCTGTCCGAGATTCCTCCGCACCTCGTCGAGCAGGTCGCCGGCGCCTACCCGCAGTTTTCCTCCCGCCGGGGGTCCGCGGGTCTTTCAATTCCAACCTACAACTCGGTCGAAAGCATTCGCGATTTCCTCAATCGGAAGAAAGATCAGAAGGGCGGCTCAAAGTCCTCGGGGTTCGTTAAGGGCGCTACTATTTACCACGAGCAATTCGGGCGAGGCAGGATTCTCGAGGTCCTGGAATCAGGTGACGATCTTAAGATCACGGTTCAGTTTCCGGGCTTGGGAATAAAGAAGATGCTTCAGAGTTACGCGAAGCTCAAGCTGGTGTAAGTGTGGAGGCGCATCGGGCCGGAGGGCGTTGACAGGTCAACGCGTCACAGGGGGAATTCAATCTTGCCATCTCAACTGCTCAGAACCAAGAACCTGGGAGAAATCCTCGGTGCCGCGCAGGACAGTGCTCACAGCCTCAAACGGGCACTTGGTCCGGTTGAGCTCACTCTCCTCGGCATAGGCGCGATCATAGGCGCCGGCATCTTCGCGCTGGTCGGAACCGCCGCGGCGGGTAGCCCCCCGGAACGCCTCGGTTCAGGGCCGGCTATCATGGCCGCTTTCGTCATCACCGCCTTCGCGTGCGCCTTGTCCGCCCTCTGCTATGCGGAGTTTGCCTCCGTCGTCCCGATCTCCGGCAGCGCTTACACGTACAGCTATTTTACGCTAGGCGAATTGGTCGCTTGGATCATCGGCTGGGACCTGATCCTCGAATATGCGGTCGGAAACATTGCGGTTGCGATTTCCTGGTCGGGCTATATGAACCAGTTGCTCCGCGGTTTTGGGATACACCTGCCTTTCTGGATGACGACCAATTACAACGCACCCGGACTCACCCGGGACATGGTTGAGAGCGCTCCCCACCTGTTCGGCTTTCCGATCTTCTGTAACCTGCCGGCTGTCTTTATCGTGGGCCTCGTGACGACCGTGTTGGTTATCGGCATCAAGGAAAGCTCTGTCTTCAACAGCGTCATGGTCGTTATAAAGCTTGTGGTCCTGTTGTTCTTCATCGCCGTCGGGGCCTTTTACGTCAAGCCGGAGAACTGGGTTCCGTTCGCACCCAATGGCTGGCAGCCAATCATGACGAGCGCGGCCGTGATCTTCTTCGCCTACATCGGCTTCGACGCCATTTCGACGGCTGCGGAGGAAACACGGGACCCTCAGCGAAACCTCCCAATCGCCATGATCGTTTCGCTCGCTGTGTGCACGGTCCTTTATGTTGCGGTGGCGGCGGTCCTGACCGGAATCATCCCCTACCACCTCCTGAATGTGCCCGAGCCCCTCTCACTGGCGTTCTCCTATCTGAAGATGGACTGGGCTGCGGGGATAGTCGCTTTCGGCGCCGTCGTCGCGACCACGGCTGTGCTGTTGGTCTTCCAGCTAGGCCAGCCTCGAGTGTTCTTCTCGATGTCGCGCGACGGGCTTCTTCCGAAATGGTTCGCGACCGTTCATCCGCGGTTTCGAACGCCTCATGTGACGACTATTCTATCGGGGGTCTTCGTCGCTTTCTTTGCCGCTTTTATGGATATCGCGGAGGCTGCGAACCTGAGCAGCATCGGGACGTTGTTTGCTTTCGTGCTGGTCAGCGGCGGGGTCATCGTGCTGCGCTACAAGCAGCCCGATTTGAGACGACCGTTCCGGACCCCCCTGGTCCCGGTCATCCCAATCCTGGGGATCTTGACCTGCGGGTACCTGATGTACTCCCTGCCTTGGACGACGTGGGTGCGGTTCGTCGTCTGGCTGGCTGTCGGCCTGGTCATCTACTTCTCCTACAGCCGGCACCACTCGAAACTTTACAAACGGCCGGCCGGCGAGTAAGCAGTGCAGAGCAACACCAGGGCCGAATTATCTCTTGTCCTCATCACGCTCGTCTGGGGCACCTCTTTCCTTGTTGTGAAGGATGCCCTCAGCCTGACCAATGCGTATTGGCTTCTTCTTCTCCGTTTTACGGTGGCGACCGCCCTGGTGCTTTTTATCTTCCGGCGGTCGCTTAGCGGGATCAACGCGTCGACCTTATGGAAGGGCGCGGTTTTGGGATTCGTCCTGTACCTCGGTTTCGTTTTTCAGACGACAGGCCTGGAATACACGACACCGGCGAAGTCCGCTTTTATCACGGGTATAAACGTGATCCTGGTCCCTCTGTTTGGAATCTTCTTCTTTCGGAGCCGGCTTTCATTCGAAGTTGTTCTGGGTGTTTCCACCGCTTTTGTCGGTCTTTTCTTCCTGACCCGTCCCGACAATCTGGACAAGATCAACCGGGGAGACGTCCTGACCCTGGTGTGCGCGGTGGTCTTCGCGGTCCAGATACTGCTCGTCGAACGGTACTCGCGGCAGGCCCCTTCTTCTTTGCTGACCGTTCTGCAGCTGGCCGGAACGGCCGCTTGGAGCCTCCCCCTCGCGCTGTTGCACGCGGGGCCGATCGTGCGCGGTTCAGGCTGGTCGCTGTCCCTGTCGGTCGGGTATTTGGCGCTCTTTTGCACGGCGATAGCCTTCTCGGTTCAGATCCATGCGCAGAGGCGAGTGAGCGCTGCCCGGGCCGCCCTCATCTTTTCACTTGAACCTGTTTTCGCCGCGCTCGCATCTACTCTATTCTACGGAGAGGACTTGACTTGGCTCGAGTGGATGGGAGGGTTCCTGGTGGTTTCCGGCGTGATCGTCGGTGAGTTTTCTGTGTTAAGATCGAAAACAGGAACCGCGGGCTGAAATCATCGTATAAGTCCTTGATAACAGTTGCGAAACTAACGCATTACTCAAAATCCGCGGTCGTATCGAACCTGCGTGATTCGAGGCAGATTGAAAGAATAGTTGGAGGAACAAATGGCAGATTTCAGGCAGTTCCTAATGTCAAGAAAGGGACTAACCTTCGCGGCACTTTTGCTCACTCTTGCAATCGGGATCGGCATCGGCACGATCGTCAGCGATGGAGTTTTCAGCGCTGAGCAGCGTGCCCAGGTCGCCGAGTTGAAGATCCAGGGATCCGGAAGTCCGCTGGTTCTCGACCGTGAGGTGAACCTGGCCGAGGGCTTCGCCCGTGTGGCGAAGACAGTCGGGCCGGCCGTCGTGAACATCAGCAGCACGTCGATCATTAAGCAGCGGGTTTCCCGTCGAGGCGGGACACAACCTCCTCCCGGTGAGGAGGGAGATCCGTTCCACGATTTTTTTGGAAATGACTTCTTCGAACGGTTCTTCGGTCCCGGCGTTCCGGGCGACCGCAAGGTCAACAGCCTGGGATCGGGAGTTATTGTCGACAGCAAAGGCTACATCCTGACTAATGACCACGTGGTCTCGTCCGCGGACAAGATCAACGTAAAGCTGCCGAGCGGTGAAACCTACATCGCCCGGATCGTGGGCGAAGACCGGGAAAACGACCTGGCTGTACTCAAGATCGATTCCCCCAAGGCCCTGCCGTTCGCCAAAGTCGGCGATGCGAGCACGGTTCGTGTGGGTGACTGGGTCCTGGCCATCGGTAGTCCATTCGGCCTGGAACAGACAGTGACCGCCGGGATCGTGTCGGCCACCGGGCGAATCGGTTTTTCAAGTGCCAGCGGGAGGATCATTCCATTCAC
>RPQK01000714.1 GCA_003819755.1 Acidobacteriota bacterium
TCGATTTTATCAGCCGTTTCAAGTCCGAGATGTTCCAGGACCGGGTTTACGTCTTGACGCCTAAGGGGGAAGTTGTAGATCTTCCCAGCGGCGCCACTCCCCTGGACTTTGCTTATCACATCCACAGCGAGGTAGGACACCGATGCCGCGGGGCCAAAGTCGACGGCAAGATTGTCCCGCTGGTTTATCAGCTCAAGAGCGGAGAGCGGGTCGAAATAGTGACCGCCAAACAGCCGGCCCCCAGCCGGGAGTGGCTCAACCCGCATTCCGGCTATCTCAAGAGTGCGCGGGCCCGGTCCAAAGTGCGGCAGTGGTTCCGAGCCGAGGACTACGACCGAAACGTCGCTACCGGCAGGAGCATCCTGGAACGGGAGCTTCAGCGTCTGGGAGCGAGCGGAACCAACCTGGAGAAGCTGGCGCAACGTTTCGGGAAGGCGCGTCTGGAGGACTTCCTCGAGGTCATCGGCCGGGGGGAGATCGGTCCGACGCAGTTGAGCGCAGCATTCCCGGAGCAAGCTGCCGGGCAGGGTCAAGACGGCGCTCCAGAGGGGATCCTAAAGCTGCAGGCTCCGAAGGCTGAAGGCGGAACGCGGGGCGTTCGCATACTCGGAGTCGGTAACCTTCTGACGGCGGCCGCTGGTTGTTGTCAGCCGCTGCCTGAGGACCCGGTAATCGGGTATGTGACGCGCGGCCGGGGTCTCATGATTCACCGCGAGGACTGCCCTAATTTCCTTCGACTCAAGCAGGAAAGCCCCGAACGGGTCATCAAGGTGGACTGGACGACGCGCGAGAAGGACGTCTTCAAGGCCCAGATCCAAGTCCAGGCGGTCAACAAGAGTGGGATCGTTAAAGACGTAACGGCTGTCTTCGGCGAAGAAAAGGTTCCCGTCATTTCGGTCCGAACTAGTGTCGAGGGAAAAAGCGGTGTTCTGCACATAGGGCTCGTTATTGAAGTGACCAGTCTCGCGCAGCTGGGCCGTGTCTTAAGCGAAATCAGCCAGGTTCCCGGCGTTCTTGAAGCGTCGCGGAAGACGTCGTAGTCGCCCCGATTCCGAACAAACCGTCCCAGAATCGAACACCTTTGAACCGGCGCAGATCCTGATTTCTGTAGGCAAAACCGAGGATTTGTAAGAGAATGCCGCCACACCGGGAAGGTGGCACGGGTTTTGCTCCAGATGAGGGCGAAGGGCGATTATGGATATACCACGCAGCTCATCAGTCAGACGGAACAAGTTGATCAAAAGAACCATCTACGTGGTGCTTCTTTGTGCCGCCATCCTGGTCACCACTCTCGGGCTCTCGCGCCTCAAACCGGCGGCCCCTCCAGTGGATGGCTCGACCATTTGGCCGGACACGGTCAAGCGGGGGCCGATGGTCCGGCAGGTCCGCGGTTTGGGAACGCTGGTCCCGAAGGACGTCCTCTGGATTCCGGCAGTCACTTCGGGCCGGGTCGAGCGGATCCTGATGAAACCCGGGGCCAAGGTCGAACCGGAGACGGTCTTGCTCGTTCTAAGCAACCCGGAGCTCGAACTTCAGGCTCTCGACACCGAGTACCAGGTGAAGGCGGCCGAGGCGCAATTCAACGGTTTGGAGGTGCAGCTGGAAAGCGAGCAGCTCACGCAGCAGGCGGAAGTGGCGCGCATTCAGTCGGATTATCACAAGTCCAAGCTGCAGGCTGATCGCGACGAGTTGTTGGCCAAAGAAGGACTGTTGGCCGACTTGAACCTGCGCCTCTCCAAATCCACCTCGGAACAACTCGGGCAACGCCAGACGATTGAGGAGAAACGGCTCCAGATCCAGGCGAAATCCAACGAGGCGCAACTGCTTGTCCAGCGGGCGGAGATCGACAAGGTCAGGGCGCTGGCCAGGCTTCGCCAAAGCGAGGTCGAGGCTCTGAAGGTCCGGGCAGGGGCCGCAGGCGTACTCCAGGAATTGCCGGTGCAGGTCGGACAACAGCTGGCGGCCGGCACCATTATTGCCAAGGTGGCTCAACCCGAGCGCCTGCAGGCCGAGTTGAAAGTCCCTGAAACACAGGTCAAGGATGTGGCGATCGGTCAGCCGGTGCAGATCGACACTCGTAACGGAGTGATCCCCGGGGAAGTGGCCCGTATCGATCCTGCGGTGCGTGAAGGCACCGTCACGGTCGACGTGGCTTTGACCGGGGAATTGCCGCCCGGTGCTCGTCCAGACCTGAGCGTGGAAGGGATTATCGAAATCGAGCGGCTGGCGGACGTCATTTACGTGGGTCGGCCGGCGTTCGGGCAACCGAACTCCACAGTAGGTATGTTTCGTATAGAAAAAGACGGCAAGACCGCAATCAGAGTGCAGGTCAAGCTGGGGCGCAGCTCCGTCAATACGATCGAGATCGTCGAGGGGCTGAATCCGGGCGACCGTGTGATTTTGTCCGATACGTCGTCCTACGACGCGTACGACCGAATTGAGTTGCGCTAACAAGGGGAGCCGAGTTTGGAAAGTTTAGCTTTGAACGAACGATAACCGGAATGGAGAGAGCAACATGGAATCGGAACCAAAGTCTCTGATTATTCTCGAAGGCGTCACGAAGGTCTTTCTTACGGACGAAGTCGAGACCCACGCCCTGTCGGGCATCAACCTCAACATGTACCGCGGTGAATTTGTTTCGATCGCCGGCCCCTCTGGGTGCGGGAAGTCCACGCTTTTGTCGATCCTCGGGCTGCTTGATTCGCCTTCGGATGGCCGCTACATGCTGAACGATCGCGCGGTGGAGAACTTGACCGCCTCCGAACGAGCGAGGATCCGGAATCGCGAGATAGGCTTTATCTTCCAGGCCTTCAACCTGATCGGCGACCTGAACGTTTACGAGAACGTGGAGCTGCCCTTGACCTATCGCGGCATGCCGTCTTCCGAGCGCAAAAAGAGAGTCCAGGAGGCGCTCGAGAAAGTAGGCATGTCACACCGCATGAAGCACTATCCGGCCCAGCTCTCGGGTGGTCAGCAGCAGCGCGTGGCCGTCGCGAGGGCTCTGGCGGGAGATCCCTCCATCCTCCTCGCCGATGAGCCGACGGGTAACCTTGATTCGAAGAACGGCGAGGCGGTGATGGACCTGCTGGTCGAGCTTCACAAGCAGGGAGCGACCATCTGCATGGTCACACACGATCCCCGCTACACCGCGTATGCCGATCGCACGGTTCACTTGTTTGATGGCTTGATTGTCGACCAGGTGTTCAATGGTCAACGACCCGGGGGCCAGGCGACATCCGCCGTTTCCTAAGAGGGCAGCATGATCAAACTGGTTGAGGTCGAGAAGTACTACCCGGTCGGCAACGGCAGATTCTACGTGCTGCGGCGAATCAGTCTGGACATCCAGGAAGGCCAGTTTGTGACGATCATGGGACCTTCCGGCGCCGGGAAGTCCACGCTACTGAGCATTGTCGGAATGCTCGACCACGACTGGTCAGGCGAGTACTACCTGTTCGACCAGCCGGTCCACAGGATGAGCCCCAAACAGAGGATGGAGCTGAACAGGAGGTACATCGGCTTTGTTTTTCAGAGCTACCATCTTCTGGATGACCTGACCGTCTATGAGAATCTAGACCTTCCGCTCTCCTATCGCAATATGAAGGGGGCGGAACGGGCCGCGCGCGTGTGCGACACGCTTGATCGATTCCAGATCGTGGGCAAGAAGGACCTGTACCCTCGACAGCTGTCCGGCGGTCAGCAGCAGCTGGTGGCCGTGGCACGAGCCGTGATCGCCAATCCCAAGCTGATCCTGGCGGATGAGCCGACCGGCAACCTTCACTCGTCGCACGCGCAGGAGATCATGGAATTATTCACCCGGCTCAACCGGGAAGGAACCACGATCATCCAAGTAACGCATTCCGAGAAAAACGCGTCCTACGGTCATCGTATCGTCCAGCTCCAGGATGGCTGGATGTCGGCCGACGAAAAGACGGCGGTGCGAGAAGAAAGCCGACCGGCCTGAAAAGCCTGGAAAGGACCTGAAGGACCCGAAGGACCGGAATATCTTTCAGGTCTTTCAAGTCCTTCGGGTCCTTCAGGTCCTTCTAAAGCCAACCAGCACTGGTATGATAAGGACGCCCTATGAACACCCGTCCGAGAATCCTCATTGCAGATGATCAGCCCGATGTCCTCGAAGCCTTGAGGCTGCTTCTGAAAGCCGAGA
>RPQK01000715.1 GCA_003819755.1 Acidobacteriota bacterium
GTCATCAGCGCAACGGCAGCATGTCCTCCTAGAGACTGGCGGGAATACGCCAGCTGCTGTCCAGCCAGTAATACTGGCCGGCAGCAGATACAATCACGCGACCTCGTGTCGCGACTAACGTGAAGTTCAGCGGCCCGCCGCTTCTCCAGACGAACGAAAAACGTAAACGTAGCTAGGCGGGTCCGCTGGAACGCGTGTTAGGCCTGACCCGAAGCGCCCATCGCGCCGGTTGCCACGATCGCTTCGTGCCCTGTTCACCGGTGCGCGGATTCCGCAGGCCGACCGACATGCGATGGACTGACTGCGAGCCGGGCCAGCTTCTCACCCCTCGTGTTCCTTGACCTCAATCAGGGCTTTCGGAGAACAACAAGATCCTGGTAGTTGTCCATTCCCCGTTCTATGTAACGGAGGACTTCAAAGTGCTGCGACCACGCTGCTCGTGTGTATTTCTCGGTTTGAAAAACGTTCATGTAGTACCCCGCTGGGATCTTCCCGGCAAGCCCTTCATTTGGTGTCCGGTCGCAGATACCCCGAAAGGCGAGCAGCGTGCGCGCCACCAGGCTGTTGCAGTCATTGTACAGCCGGGAGCGCGCTTCTGGCTTAACTGCCTGCTCTCTTTTGAAGGCATAGTCACCCAGTACAGACGCTAGTAAGAGACCGCCGGGTCCCAATACTCGGTTCATTTCTTGGAGCCAGACAAGCTGAACCGTTCGCTTCAGATGCGTCATTACTGAGGATGCGAGGACGACGTCAAAGCTGGAGTCAGCGAAAGGCAACGGCGGGAATAGGGCACTTTTGACGAACCTACTCGAATGTAGATGAATCCGGCACCAGTCGACACAGTTCTCGGCAATGTCCGACCCGAAGAGCTCGACATCAGGAAAGAATACGGAGAAGGGGGAAGACACCCTGCCACAGCCGCAGCCCCAATCAAGAACTCGTCGCGTGTTTGGTAAGCCGCGGGAGAGCTGAATCGCCTGCACAAAATCCGTCAGTACTTTCAGTCCTTGAGCCTCGAACGATTCGACATCTGGTGCACCGATCTGTCGAATCAGCTCTAAAGGTGGATGTTCCTCTTTCTTCGGCGGGATTGACTCAGTCTTGACCAAGGTCGCCAAATAGCCACACGGAAAGCTATCCTCGAAAAGGACCAATTCAATTGTAAACGACTCGCAAGAGGCGATCCCCTCAGCCGATCCCGAATAGGCAAACCCGGACAGCCCCGCGTGATCAATCCAAGGATGCGCTTCATGAACATCTGGCCGCTGTCTCTGCTCGGTCCGTGCGAAAAGGGTTCCGTTGATGAAGAGAGACGGCGGAGAGCATAATCTGCTCGGAAGCAGCATCCAGCCGGCGATTGAGAGGGTGCCGTCTTTAATCTGTGCTTGATCTATCCGACCTGCGGCCCGTGGAATTTGCTGCTCGGTAAACCGCCAGTTCAGAACCATCAGGGCATTTTAGCAGGCTGAACCGAGCCCGGTGAGTCTCGTCTATCACTTTCTTCCGAGTACAATCTTCGGTCAGCCTTTTGGCCTATTAATTAGTAGCCGCATTTTGCTTGATATCGGATATTGGACGGGTTTTCAAGCAGATTTGCTCGGGTACGCTCGGGTTGATGAGCACGTGCGCGAGGACGAGGTTGGAAGGATCCGGGCTGCAGCAACAAGAAGACCCTTGGTTTCCCAAGGGCCTTTTTCTTTTGGGGAGGTGTTGGTGCCGGAGGCGGGATTTGAACCCGCACGCCCTTTCGAGCGCCACCCCCTCAAGATGGTGTGTCTGCCAAATTCCACCACTCCGGCACGGTTACTATTTCTTCGGTTGCTGCTGCTGCTGCTGCTGCTGTTGCTGTTGCGGGACCGCCTGCGCCGGGCTGCCGCCCGAACGTTCGGCCGGATTCGCCGGCTTGGGAGCCGGGTTCGCCGGTGCCGGGGCGCTCTTCGCGGGAGGTGACGATACCCCCTCCATGACACTCCCGCCCGTCGTTCCCCGGAGGAAGGTGATCGACAACCCCAGCGAGGTGACCATGAATATCACCGCGCAGATCGTCGTCGCCTTAGTCAAGACCGTCGCCGCGCCCCGCGCGCCAAAGGCCGTCTGCGTGCCCGCGCCGCCAAAAGCCGAAGCCAGATCTCCCGCCTTCCCCGACTGCAGCAAAACCACCAGGATCAAAACCAAGGAAGCCAGGACGTGGAAAATAGTCAGTAGAATGAACATAATTCTCGAACCGTTACCCTAAAATTTCACGATCTTGGCAAACGATTTAGCGTCGAGACTCGCCCCGCCCACCAGCGCGCCGTCGATATCCGGCTGCGCCATTAGATCGCTTGCATTATCCGGCTTGACACTTCCCCCGTAGAGGATTCGGACACCCTCCGCAACCTGCGGCGAAGCACGCTCGGCCAGCCATTTACGGATCATCGCGTGAACGTCTTCGGCTATCTGAGGTGTCGCGGTTTTCCCGGTGCCGATCGCCCAAACCGGTTCGTAAGCGACGATGATACGGGATATCTGCTCACCTGTCAATCCGGCCAGACAGCGATCCATCTGTCCCAGAACCACTTCCTCAACCTTGCCCGCTTCACGGTCTGCGAGCATTTCCCCGACACAGAGGATCGGAACTACCTCGGACGTCAGCAGCTTCTTCAGCTTTCGATTGATCGTCTCGTCCGTATCGTGGAAGAACTGGCGGCGCTCCGAGTGGCCGATGATGCAATACCGGCAGCCCGAGCCCCAGAGCATGTGAACGGAAACTTCACCCGTAAACGCTCCCTGGTCCTCCCAGTAGACGTCCTGGCCGCCAACCGCAATCCGGGTTCCCTTGAGCGCCGCAGCTACGGTTGAGAGCGCCGTAAACGGCGGACAAACGACCACCTCTACCTGGTCGGTGCTATCAACGAGCGTCCGCAGCTCCTTGACCATCGCCTCCGCTTCGGCGTTGGTCTTGTACATCTTCCAGTTTCCTGCAATGACAGTCTGTCTTTTCATAGTCGACCCCACTTCAGAGGATAGTGTCCCAGCGCTCCGCAAGAAACGCTGCGCCTGCGGCTGTGTACGAAAATCGTGGCCGGCGCGGGGTTTCGATAGAGCGCAAAAAGCGCGCCACTCAACCGCCGCGCAAGCCGCACTTTAACCCGCGCGGGGTGTCGATCGAGCGTGAAAAACGCTCACTCAACCGCCGCGCAGGCCCGCCTACTTCTTTTCCGTGAGGATTTCCACGCCGGGCAGCTTCTGGCCGGCGAGGAATTCGAGAGATGCGCCACCGCCGGTCGAAATGTGCCCGATTTTGTCCGTCACGCCAGCCTTCTTTACTGCGGAAATCGAATCGCCACCGCCGATCAGGCTGAACGCCTTCGCGTTGGCCACGACCTTGGCCACAGCCATCGTCCCCTTCGCAAACTCATCAATCTCGAAGACCCCGACAGGACCGTTCCAGATGATGGTCTTCGCTTTGGCAATCTCGGCCTCAAACTGCTCGATCGTTTTGGGACCGATGTCGAGGCCCATCCAATCATCCGGGATCTCGTCGACGCTCTGAACCCTGGTTTCCACTCCGGCTTCGAGTTTAGGCGCGACTACGTGATCGACCGGCAGAAGCAGTTTCACGCCCCGGGACTTCGCCTTGTCGAGAACGGCCTTGGCCACATCGAGCTTGTCCGCTTCCAACAGAGACTTCCCGATGTTCTTCCCCTGGGCCTTGAAGAAGGTGTACGCCATGCCGCCGCCCAGGAGAACAGCGTCGGCGAAGTTCAGGAAATTCTCGATGACTTCGATCTTGTCCGAAACTTTAGCCCCTCCCAGAATCGCGACCACCGGGCGGTCGGGATGGAACAGAACCTTCGAGAGAGACTCCAACTCTCTTTCCATGAGCAAACCCGCCGCACCCTGACCGAGAACCTCGGGAACTCCGTAGGTCGATGAATGGGCCCGGTGGGCCGAGCCGAAGGCGTCGTTGACGTAGACTTCGGCAAAGGCGGCCAGTTTGCGCGAAAATTCAGGGTCGTTCTTGGTCTCGCCGTCGTGAAAGCGCACGTTCTCGAGAAGCAGCACCTGGCCCGGAGCCAGAGCCTTGGCTTTCGCTTCGACTTCCGGGCCGACGCAGTCGTCGGCAAACTGAACCGGCTGATTCAGGATGGCGGAGAGCCGGTCGGCA
>RPQK01000716.1 GCA_003819755.1 Acidobacteriota bacterium
AACCGGATCGATTGTGCACAGGGGAAAGCGGCGTCGCCTCGAGGCCTGATAAAGCGTCGGCCTCTCGTTGCCGCCGCACTCCAAAATGGCCTGCGCCCCCGCGTTCCAAAAAGTAAACGACATTGGGCGAGACGCCTGCGCTCCCGGGGGAAGGGCCAGGCTAGGCCTGGCCCTTGGCTGTTTGGGAATATTCCAGCTTACTAGAAGTCGTACCGCAGCGCGAACTGCATGACACGCGGGGACCCCTGGATGTTGGTAATGGTGTACCAGTTGGGCTCCGGATCGCTCGAGAACGGGTCAAGTCCCACGCCGTATTCCCCGAAGTCTCCACCCAGTCGCTGGGTATTGGTCACGTTGAACACATCCCACATGAATGTGACCTTGTGGCCTTCATACGGCAGGGAAAAAGACTTGCGTATACCCAGATCAAGCCCGATGTAGCTTTGCAACCGGAAAATGTTGCGCGCTTGCGCCTCTCCCGGGTGCAGGGCGTTTCGGAAGCTCTTGTAGGCGTAAACGGGGTCGGGGAACAAGTTCGGAGCGCGGGAGCTGCCATCCGCGTCCGGCTGCGGATTCTTGGTTGCCCCGTATCTGGGATCTCTCTGCCTCACGACACCGCTCATGATGTTCCAGTTCGTTGCCCAGATTCCGTTGGTGTACGGGTCGATGGCAGGGAGGCCGCTGTTCCACCGGAAAATCCCGTTCAGGTCCCAGCCGCCCAGTATCCCTTCGACGACAGGGTGAGCATTGGTGAGCCAGGATCTCCCTTTCCCCAACGGAAGAGCCCAGAGCCAGTTGGAGTTGATCATGTGGGTGACGTCGAAGTCGGAGAGCGCGTGGGCGCTGTCCGGGTCAAGGGGATTCATGATTAAAGCACCCCAGTCGCCCGTGTTCTGAAGACCGGACGCATTATCGGTGGACTTGCCGAAGGTGTAGTTGAAATCCACCGAAAGCGCCTCTTTGTAACGCTCTCGCGCTGACAGAGTGAAGGCGTGGTAGTCGGAATAGGCCACGCTGCTCCAGGTCATGAGAGCCGCATACTGCGGGTGGAAGAACATGTTCGGCATGACGCCGTAATCGTCCATGATCGCCTGCAGATACGTGTAATCCGGCCACTGGGCGATGGCATAGGCCAGTTGCGTGGGAGTCAGGCCCTCATCCGTGAAGTCCGGGAACAGGTTATCGAAGAACGGGATCGCCGGAATGTTGTCGATCGCCGTCCCTTTCAACCGGTGGTCTTCCAGCATGCCGGCGGCGGTGTACCAGCTCATTCCCGACTTCGGATCGACCAAATTGTTCAGGTGCATGATATCCCGCTGGGCGAGCAGATCTCGAGCGGCTCGGCCGATGTAAGACGCCTCGACGAACAGGCCGTGAGGCAACTCGCGCCCCCACGACAGGTTCCAGCTGTAGTTGACCGGAGTCTTCAGAGCATCGTCCAGGGTGCTCTCGATCCTTTGCCGTTCGTCGGCAGGCTTTTTCAACGGAAATTCCAGTTTGTCGGGAATCGGCAATCCTCCCAGGGAACGAAGATCCTGATCAAAGCCGTTGAACCGCGGGCCCGGCGTGTCAGTCACGTTGAAGGTATTGGCCGAAATCGCGTTCGACGACGAGAACCCGAGCGTGTTGTTCAAGTCGAAGTTAACGGCCAGGCGGCTTCCGATCCGGTCATACAGCATTCCGAAACCGCCGCGGATGACTGTTTCACGTTTGCTGCCGAAGATCGCCTTCAAGACGCCCTCGCTGAAACTTGGGCTCCAGGCAGCCGCCACGCGCGGTGCGAAATTGTTCCATTCCTGCTCGTACCAGCCGGGCTTGTTGTACTTCGGTCCGGCTCGGTCGATCGTGAGCAGCTCGTTGTAGGGGACGCCCTTAGCCATGCCCGCTTTTCGTGCTTCGAAGAACTGGTCGAGGCTGACGGTCGGCTTCACCTGGTAGCCTTGGGTCTCATAGACCGGAGTGCTCACCCCCCAGCGTAGACCGTAGGTCAGGGTCAGGCTGGGGAGAATTCTCCAGGTATCCTGGCCGTAAAGCTCGTATTCTTCAGTTGCGAAAGAACGATCACTCGGAGCGCCGACCGGCAGCAGGCTTCCATCTGCACCAAAGTTGTAGTTGAACTGATACTGCGAGTACCGGCCGATGATGGAAGCGAGCCCCTTTTGCAGGGACCGGGTACTCGATCCGGCGACGTCTTCTTCGAAGGGATCGAGCAGGACCTGGCCGGAGTTGTCGTAGTAGTAGGGGTTTATCACCGCCGCGTCATAAGACCCCGCATAGGAGGTTCGGGTATTCCGAATCAGCCGGATGTTCCCGCCGAACTGAAAGGTATGGGTTCCCTTGTTCCACGAAAAATCGTCCGTCAGGTTTTGCACCGGCGTCATTCGGCTCAGAGTGCGGTTGAAAGCAAGGGGAGCAAAGACGTCACGGAACGAGACCGAGTTACCGCTTGAGTCTCCTTGCACCGAGAATGCTTGCCGCGTCAAGCCGTACCGGAAGGTGTTCAGCAGGTTGTTGCTCAACGTCCAGGTGTGACTCCCCATCAGGCCGAAGGGATGAGTCCACGTTTCGGAAGATGGAGTATCCGGGAAGAACTGCTCTCGAAGTGCTGATACTTGATGGTCCCACTGCCAATTGGCCCGGAAAGCGAGGAGGTGATTATCACGCGGGTTGTAGTCCATGCGCGCAATGTGAGTGTTCCAGTTCAAAGGCAGCGGGGCATTGAATCGAAATCCCCCCGTGTTGATCTGGTCGCCGGCACCGTCGTCGTTTGCCGGGTACTTCTGTATGACTTGCTTCAGAGCCGCAATCGCCGCCGGATTGATGCCGACGTCCGGGAAGAGCGAGGCGATCTGGGCTGAGGTCAAGGTGACCAACTTGTTGGCGGCGTCAAAATACTTGACTTGACCTTCACCCAGGTGAGCCAAGGGCACTTCACGTATGACCGAGGTCTGCTTTCGGTCGGTCCGTCCCTCGTAGTTGTAGAAAAAGAACAGCTTGTCCTTGCTGATCGGTCCGCCGAATGAACCACCAAACAGGTTGCGTATCAGGCGAGGACGAGCAATTCCAGGCTTCCCATCCAGATCCGGGTCGCCCTCGACCCGATTATTGAAGAAATCGTTGGCCGTTGTCTTGGTGTTGCGATGATATTCGTAAAGATTTCCGTGAAACTGATTGGTCCCGCTCTTCGTGACAAGCGAGACTTGCGCACCAGAGGATCGACCCTGGCTGGCATTCGGGTTGGTGGTGGTAACACGGAACTCCTGAACCGAGTCCGGGGTTACCCGAAGCACCGATTCAAAAGCGGTTCCTTCCTGCTGCTCATTGACGTCGATGCCGTCCAGTGTGAGGTTGGATTGGTCGGCGCGCGCGCCGGCGACATAGCCTTCCAACGTCACGCCGGCCTGCAGCTTTAGCAGGTCAACCACGTTTCTGGATTCGATTGGGAGTTGTTTGATCTGCAGTTCGTTAAACGGGTTTCCAATCGAGGCATCTACCTTGTTGAGCAGCTTCTCGGCGGTCACGATTACCGTTTCGCTGATTTCGCCTACTTCAGGAAACTTGAGATCGATGGTCGTCGGCGTGTCAACCTGCAAATGCAGTTCGTCCACCACGACCGTCTTGAATCCGCTCAACTCGGCCTTTACCTGGTACATGCCAGGAGCCACCTGGGCAAACTGATAAACACCCGCTTCGTCGCTGATCGTCGATCTCTCGGCTCCGGTGGCCTTGCTGATCAGTGTGACGTCGGCGCCTGGAACCACCTTGTCCTGCGGGTCCTTCACTCTGCCCTGCAAAGTGGACGTCTGGGCCGAAGCCAGGCTGGTGAAGGCGATGAAGAAGAGAATGACAAACAGTGAGCCGGACAGGACTCTACTCCGTAAGAAACTCTGCACGATGATACCCTCCCTGTCCTTCCAGATTGCTGCAGCTGGATGGACAGCGTCTGCTTGAAAACCGAGCCTCCGTGCCGGGGATGCCTCATTGCTCCAAGGACGTGCTCGGTCCGCAACGCCCTTGGCTCGCCCGATATTCTATGGCCGTTTTAACGTATCAGTAAAGTAAAAGGTTGATCTTCATGGTTCCTCAACGCCGCTGAGTTTGGCCGGCCACTCCCTTGTCAGTTTGTCAGTCTGTCAGTCTGTCAGTTTG
>RPQK01000717.1 GCA_003819755.1 Acidobacteriota bacterium
ACTTCAGAGCGCGCGTGGCGCCACCCTCGAACATCTGACAAGAGCCGGTTGAAAGAAATTGAACCAAATTCAAATATCACTACTAATTACAGCCGCGCAGAACCAAACTTGCACGCGCGGCGCTAATTACGTGGATAAAGCTTACGGCTCCACGGTCCGTGCCACTCGGAAGCCTGAGGCGGGGCATCTGGACCCGGGACCCCAGTCGATTCGGGCCGAGACTCTGCATGCTTTCGCGTCCGTGTCGAATGTCCCGCCGCGCAGGATATACGCCCCGCCTTCCTTTCGGGTGCGCGGATTTACCTGCTTTGCAGGACTATAACCGGTGCAACCCGAATCGGAGCACCACTCCCACGCATTGCCACTCATGTCGTAGAGGCCAAGAGCGTTCGGCGGGAAGCTCCCGACGTGTATCGGTCTTCCGCGCGTCTCTCCAGCCTTGTTGTACGGGTGCCTGTTCTCAGCCGGCAGGCGCAGCGAAGGGACCGCGGCCCCTGTCCCGGCGGCATCGAAGTTCATCTCGCTGGCGCGAGCGATATCCTGCCCGTTCCCGAAGCGTACTTTCTTCCCTCGCTCCCGTGCTGCAAACTCCCACTCGGCCTCGGTCGGGAGCCGGAACCCGACCACCTTTCGCACGTCTTCCGTCGGAGCTCCATCCCGGTCCAGGAACTGCCCCGTCTTCTCATCGTATGCCGGCGGAAGGCCGTTCTGCCGGCTCAGCCAGTTACAGTAGGCCGTCGCATCTTCCCATGCCAACCAGACAACGGGGTGCCTGCCGTCCTGTTCGAAGAAATGCGCATTCCAGCGCGGATAAGGGTTCTTCCCGGCCTTTACCTCACCGGCGGTCAACCGTATTGCTTGCGGTTGTGTCTCGGCGCGGGTCCGGTAGCCGGTGGCGCGCACAAAGCTCTCAAACTCCGAGACCGTAACCTCGTACCTTCCGAGGAGGAAGTTCCCTACCTCTACTTCGTGAACGGGACGTTCGGGGATGGCGAAGTCCCCGTCGCCCCACACGTCTCCCATCTGGAAAGTCCCTCCCCGCACCTGGCAAAACTTCTCTTCGTCGCCGGAGGACGAGGGGTTGGGGAACCCTGGGGTTGCAGAGGCCGGCCGGGTCCCCAGGAAAACAAGAACAGAGACAACCAGGAGCTTCCAGTGGTATTTCTTCGTCCTCAGAAACTCGCAACGACCAGGTCTTGAATCAGCCATGTCCTTGCCTCAGTCTTCGGCGGATGGTGCACCATCCGCGCTTTTCATTCAGTACGTTATAGCATTTACCCAGCGGCCGTCTTCGTCGTAGTGCGGCCAGGGACCGACCCGGCGAAAGCCGGACACGATAAAGTCGTCGAACATCGGCGTCGGCTCGAAGTAACCCGGATACCGGAGATGCTCCTTGACGACCGTTTCATTCAGTTCGACCCCCAGTCCGGGAGTGTCGGGGACCGGGATGTAGCCGTTTTGGATGATGGGCTTCGGTGGGCCGGTGACGACATCGCCCCACCACGGCATATCGATCGCGTGATTCTCCATGACGATGAAGTTCTTTAGGGTTGCGGCCAGGTGGATCGAAGCCATGCAGCCGACCGGAGAACCGGCAAAGTGAAGCACGGTCGGGATGCCGTGCAGGTCGGCGTAATCCGCGATCCGCTTGGTTTCGATCAAAGCACCGGAGGTCTCCGGGTCGGGCTGAATGATATCCACCGCCCGGTTCTCGATCAAATCCCGGAACCCCTCTTCCAGGCCAAACGCGTCCTCTCCAGTCAGAGTCGGCGTGCTGGTGGCATCGGATATCCTTTTGTAACCTCGCCAATCGCGGCAGCTGATGAAGTCCTCGGCCCAGGCGAGTTGGTATGGTTCGAAAGCCTTCGCATACCGGATCGAGTCGTTGACCGATAGCCTGCCAAAATGGTCTGCCCCCAGCGGGACGTCCCAACCGACGGCATCACGCACCGCGGCGATGTACTCGACCAGGTACCCCAGCCCCTTCTCTGTCGCCGCGCCATTCTCATGTACGGCGCCCGGGCGGTCAGCGACCATACTCGTATAAAGATCCATTTTGAAGAAAGTGAAGCCCATCTGCTTTCGCTTGAGCATCCGGGCGCCGTAAATCTTCGGATCCTTATGGCCAGTCGTGTCGCAATAAATGCGAATGCGGTCCCGAACCTTGTTGCCGATCAGCCGCCAGGCCGGCACGCCATAGACCTTCCCGGCGATATCGTGCAGTGCCATGTCGACCGCGCTGTAACCTCCGCCCATACGACCCTGTCCGGCAAATGGGCGGATCGAACGCATGATGCTTTCGATCTCGAGCGGGTTCTTTCCAAGAATGTGGGCTTTCAGGATCAGCGCTATCCCTTTCACTCCGGCGTCTCTTACCTCACCGAGTCCGTAGACTCCCTGGTTAGTGTCGATCCTGATGATCGGATAGTCGTAGTTGGCGGCTATCGTGCAGGCGCGCATGTCGGTGATCTTGAGGTCGCTCGGCGGCGAGTTCCGGTTGACCTTCGCTCCGGCCTCTGCCGCAGACTGGACAAGCCCGTCCTCCCACTTCATGGAGGCGCCAAGTGCGGCGCCCGCAGTTGACTGACTCAACATCTCACGACGGCTGAGTTTTGAACTCATGTAAGCCTCCTTGGTTCAGCGTTGGGAAAACGGGTAGAGGGAACGAACCGCCAGGATGCGCGCCTTTGGCTGGTCGGCGCCCGTCCGGCTGTAGAAGCCAACAGTGCAGTTCAGACGGAAGAAGTAGGCGTCGCCGGCCTTGGCAGGGTGCCTGCCTTCGATCCCATCCATGCCGCCTCCAGCCACCATGTCACCCTGCCCGTCGAGGACAAAGTAGATTTCCTCCTCACGATCGTGATGGTGCGGGAAGTTCGTGCCTTCCGGGTCGAATTCCATAACGAACAGGCTGGTCACGGTCTGGGAGGCAGCCAGCTTGTCGCGTTTGCTTTCGGTCGTTCCGAGGAGCAGTTGGAACAGGGTGGAGGGAGGATGGTTAGCGACGGTTTGCTTGGGGACATCGGCAACGTTAGCGAGCATCAGGCGATCCGGCCGCTTCGAAGTATCGCTTGCCGATACACGAAAGCCCATGACCATAACCCGGCAGAGTCCAGAACCGGCGGGGTTCGACACGGCGTGGCGGATGCCCGGCGGCAGGTACATGAAGTCCTCCCGACGAATACGAGCCGTCTCCTCCCCGTACTGAAGCAGCCCTTCGCCTTCGAGGACGAAGTAGATCTGCTCCTCGTCCGCATAGCTCACCATCCCACTGACCCCTCCCGGCCCAACCGTCAGTTCCCCATAGCGGGTGACTCCTTTCGGAATTCGAGCCGCGCTATCCCCTACGCCGAAAACCGGGCGGTACCGGCAGGTTGAAGTGGTGAGATCGGAAGCCTGTTCCTTGACCTCCGGGACGAAGCGGTGCAACCAGGTCGGATCAGGCTGCCGGTCCTGTCCAAAACAACCGGCCGCTGAGGTTATGGTGATCAAACCGGCAAACAGAAACGACATTTTCATGGGTGTCACCTCAACGCGATGGCGAGATTGTAGCTGGAAGCGGGGAAGGCGGAAAGGATCAATCTTGGATCGGAGAACTCCAATCGAGGCAAATCACTTACAGAGCCGCGCACGCCAGATGGTCCGGCGCCCGTCGGCGATTCTGGCTAGAATCGAGAGTGGGGACGGCCCCTTGCCCCAGTGCAGGCGAGACGCCAGGCGAGACGCCTGCGCTCCCAGGGGACGCCCCCAATCTCGATTCTTATTTTAGCGCTTATGCCCTGAAGGGGGTGTTCCCCAAATCGCCACGGGTGCCAGACCACCATTTTGAAGCGCGGCGGCGGAAGGAGTCCGATGTCTCTTTGCCCCTGGACTCGGTCCCTTCGGAGTGTGGGGGCAGGAGGTGGCCATGCCCGCACTTTAGGGGCCGGCTACTTCCTCACGCTGGAGGCGTGAGAGGAGAGTAGCCGGGGGTGGAGCCGTTTTTTCAGGCGACACCCCCGGGAAATAGGCAATAAAGTCCCCCACTCCGGCAGGAGTGGGAGGAGGGACTCCTCGCACCGCCTGCCGGGGTGCGTTCTTGGTTCTGTCGTTTTCCGGGGGTGTCGCCTGAAAAACGGCTCCACCCCCGGCTACTCTCCTC
>RPQK01000718.1 GCA_003819755.1 Acidobacteriota bacterium
GGAGCGCGTCGGATGCGTGCCTCGAGCACGAATGGGTCTCGCTCCGGCACGCGTCCGACGCGCTCCGCAAAAAGCGCTGCGCTTGCGGCTCTGTTCGATCCTGTTGGTTCCAAGATGTGTATAAAGTCCAGGCATGGCCCTGCACTCCAAAAAAGCTGGGTACCCGAGGATCGAAGCGAGTAGCTACTCGCCTCTCACCAGGTCTTCGAAGGTTTCGCGCTGGCGAATGACTTTGAAGGTTGTTCCTTCGACCAGCACTTCGGCGGCGCGGGGGCGGGAGTTGTAGTTTGACGACAGCGGAAAGCCGTAGGCGCCGGCGTTCATGACCGCCAGGTAGTCGCCGGGAAGGAATTGCGGCAGGCTCCGGTCGCGCGCAAAGAAATCGCCGCTCTCACAAACCGGCCCGACTACGTCGGCCGTAATTGACTGATGCTTCTCCCCCAACGGCAGGATCTCGTGATGGGCCTGGTATAGAGAGGGCCGTATCAGATCGTTCATGGCTCCGTCGACGATCACGAAGTGCTTGCCGTGATTCGCCTTGTGGTACAGAACCTGGTTGACCAGAACGCCGGCGTTGCCTACAACAAAACGCCCCGGTTCGAAAACCAGCCGGTAATCTCCTCGATTTTCCTTCAGGAAGGTCGCGTACTTGGCCAGATCAGCTGATTTCTCGCCGCGGTAAGGAATTCCGACTCCCCCGCCCAAATCCAAATGTTCAAGCGGGAGACCGGCGGCACGAAACTCATCGGCCAGTTCCTTCAGGCGGACGAAGGTGTTGATAAACGGCTGCATATCGAGGATTTGAGAGCCGATATGAACGCCCAGACTGGTAACCCGCAGGTGCTCGCTTGTCTGGAGAATGGGAATCAGGCGCCGGACCTGTTCCACATCTAACCCAAACTTGTGCTGCCTGAGCCCCGTGACCGTGTAGGGATGAGTCTGGGCTTCGATGTCCGGGTTCACTCGGAAGGCAATGGCGGCGCGAGTTTCGCGCTCGATCGCCAGTTCCGCCACCGCCTCCAGCTCCTGCATCGATTCGATATTGATGCTTCGAATGGAAAGGTCCAGTGCCATGCGCAACTCGGCGGCCGACTTTCCGACGCCGCTGAACACGACCTTATCCCATTCTGCCCCGACCTGTTTCAGCCGGTACAGCTCCCCGCCCGAAACGACGTCGAACCCGCTCCCCTCTTCGCGCAGAAGCCGCAGGACAGTGAGGTTCGAATTCGCCTTGACGGAATAGCAGATCAGGGGATCAAGGCCGGCAAAGGCCGCCCGGAAAGTGCGGTAATTGCCGAGGATGGCATTGCGGCTGTAGACGTAGCACGGGGTCCCGACTTCGCGAGCAATATCGAGCAGCGGGACATCGTCGCAGAACAGCCATCCGTTACGGTATTCAAAGGCCTGGGTCAGCATGGTTTGGCGATGGTAACAGAGGCCGTTCGAGGGTGTCTACTCAGCGAATTGACGATTGACGATTGACGATTGGCGATTGATGATTGTTGATTGTTGATTGAACTGCCTCGACAATCAGCCGAGTGCTTTTGAATCGTCAATCAACAATCGCCAATCGGTGTAGGGGGGTATGTGTTGGAAGGCAGGATTTATCTGGTCACCGGCGGAGCCGGGTTTATCGGTTCTCATATCTGCGAACTGCTGCTGAAACGCGGCGACAGGGTTCGGATCCTGGACAACTTCTCCTCCGGAAAACTGAGCAACATCTCCGCTCTCGTCGATCAGTACGCCGGACGGATTGAGGTCATCGAAGCCGACATACGGGACCGGAGCGCTGTGCAGGGGGCCGTAGAGAGGGTGACCGCCGTTTTCCATCAGGCGGCCATCGTCTCTGTTCAAAAGTCGGTAGAGGACCCGGTGGAAACCGTCTCGGTCAACCTTGAGGGAACGGTCAAGCTCTTGGAGTCGGCTCAGAAGGCCGGAGTGAAGAAAGTGGTCTTTGCATCAAGCACTGCAGTCTATGGGGACTCCGAGGAACTTCCGAAGACGGAAGACATGGCCGTGCAGCCCGTTTCTCCTTACGCCGGCTCGAAGTACGGTGTAGAGGTTTTTGCTAACATTTTCTCGACCCTGTACGAGTTGCCGGTCATAAGTCTCCGGTACTTCAACGTGTTCGGCCCCCGGCAGGATCCGACTTCCGACTACGCGGCTGTCATTCCCAAGTTCTTGAGCCGTATGCTGGCTGGCAAGCGTCCGGTGATCTTCGGGGACGGTGAACAAACGCGCGACTTTGTCTTCGTCGAAGACGTGGCGCGTGCCAATCTGCTGGCTGCCGATTCCTCTGAATCGGGAGCCGTTTTTAATATCGCGTCGGGCCAGAGCCATAGTCTGAACAATCTGGTCGTGGTTCTTAACGAGGTGCTGGGTCTTGATTTCCAACCGGTCTATGAGTCGCCGCGTCTTGGCGAGGTGCGGCGTTCTCTCGCGGACATTTCCCTCGCGGCACAGAAGCTGGGGTACCAGCCAAAAGTGCCTTTGCGCGAGGGAGTCGCACGGACCGGTGCGTGGTTTCGGAAAACCACTGAAAAATGATATAAATCCAGCGAGTAACGGGGATAGCGCTGATCTTGCCATGCCGCGTTATCCGTTCGCCCAAGACAGCAACCGAGGGACATATGGATCTGAAACAGAAGATTCTTAAGAGAAAGGCAGAGATCGGCATCGTGGGACTCGGCTACGTGGGACTCCCGCTGGCTATGGAGTTCGTTGAAAGCGGCTTTATGGTCCATGGCATAGACCTGAACGCCTCGCGGGTGGAATGCATCAACCAGGGGATCTCCCATGTTCTGGACGTGAAAAGTGAGGTTCTCAAGAAGGCGGTGGATTCGGGCCGGTTTAAAGCCTATCCGACTTACTCGGTCGTTTCGGATGTCGATTGCGTCATCATCTGCGTACCGACCCCGTTGCGTCACACCAAAGATCCGGACATGAGCCACATCATTTCCGCGACGGAGAACATCGCGAAGCGCATTCATAAAAACATGCTGATTGTTCTCCAAAGCACGACCTACCCGGGAACCACCGACGAGTTGCTCGTCCCGGCGCTAAAGACCGATCATCTTGAACTCGGCCGGGATCTTTTTGTAGCCTTCTCCCCCGAGCGTGTCGATCCTGGCAACCCTCAGTACAACACCCGGAACACTCCCAAAATCGTCGGAGGCGTCACCCCGCGCTGCACCGAGATGGCGAAGACGCTTTATGAACAGGCGATTGAAAGAGTGATCCCGGTTTCGTCGACGGCGACCGCCGAAATGGTAAAGCTGCTCGAGAATACTTTCCGCGCCGTCAATATCGGACTGGTCAACGAGATCGCGATTATCTGCGAGAAGCTGGGAATTTCGGTCTGGGAAGTGATCCAGGCGGCGGCAAGCAAGCCGTTCGGGTTCATGCCGTTCTACCCGGGACCTGGGCTCGGCGGGCATTGCATTCCAATCGATCCGTTGTACCTGTCCTGGAAACTGAAGGCTCTTAACTATAATGCCCGCTTTATCGAGATGGCCAGCGACGTCAACACGCACATGCCGGAGTACTGCGTGCAGCGGATACATCGCATCATGAACACAGTCAAGAAATGCGTGAACGGGTCACGGATCCTGGTCCTCGGCGTCGCCTACAAACCGGACATTACTGACGTGCGGGAATCGCCTGCTCTCGACATCATCCGGCTGCTTCAGCTGGACGGCGCCGTAGTCGACTTTGCGGACCCTTATGTCCCGGAGGTCGCAATCGAAGGCCAAAGTCTGAAGTCTGTGGCCGCGACCGCCGAGAGCTTGAAAACGTATGATCTAGCGGTTGTTGTTACACATCATTCGTGCTTCGACTATGAGATGATCCAAGCCAATTCCCAGTTGATCTTCGATACCCGGAACGCCTACAAGACCGGGGCGGAGAACGTGTTCAAACTGTGAGACAGACTGACGGACTGACAAACTGACAAACTGACAGACTGACAAACTGACAGACTGACAAACTGACAAACTGACAGACTGACAAACTGACAGACAGAGTGACAGACAGACGGACAGACAGACGGACAGACTGACAGACTGACAGACCGACCACACTGACAGACTGACACCTGATTGAACGAACTGACAAACTAAACACATACATGGTCGGATAA
>RPQK01000719.1 GCA_003819755.1 Acidobacteriota bacterium
CAGACTGACAAACTGACAAACTGACAAACTGACAAACTGACAGACTGACAGACTGACAAACTGACAGACTGCCATCGTAGTGGGCCTGTCAGTTTGTCAGTTTGTTAGTGGTTCCTCCGTGTTATCCGTTAGCCGGGATTTCAATTGCGGGCCAGTCGGGGATGCACTAAACTCCCGCCTGTCAATTTTTCAGGAGAGGAAAACAGTCATGCCGAGAGCCCTCCTCTTTTTCTTCGTCTTCCTACTTTCACTCACTTGTCAGGCGCAGGAAATCGGGTCGTTGCCTCGAACCGTTCCCGCCGTTTTTGCCCTGCGGGGAGCAACGGTTGTTGTTGGGGATGGCACCGTGCTGCCGAACGCAACGGTTTTGATCAACGACGGACTCATCGAAGCGGTCGGTCCCAACGTCCCGGTCCCCGCCGGTGCCTGGCAGATCGACCTCGCGGGGAAGTTCATCTATCCCGGGCTTCTCGATGGGCTAACGGAGGTCGGCCTGAAGAGAGCCGCACCAGCGGGAAGGCCAGGCGCAGCTGCGGCCGCGCCGACGCGGGGTGAAGGCGAGGCCGCCGGACCACAGGCTGTCCCCGATGGCGGGATGCTCGCCCATGTCCGGGCAGTCGATCTCTTGGACGCGGAGTCCAAGGATCTCGAAGCCTGGCGAAATGCGGGGATTCTCACGCTGCATCTGGCGCCCGACCAGGGAATCTTCATGGGCCAGACAGCCGTGATCAATCTCAACGGCCGAGATCGGAACCTGATGATTGTCGTCCCTGCCGCGATGTCCCGGGTTTCGTTCAGGACTCTGGGTTTCACCACCTATCCCGGCTCCTTGATGGGAACTATCGCTCTGCTCCGGCAGACGCTGCTTGATGCCAACCATTACCGCGAAGTGATGCAGGTCTACGAAAGCCATCCGAAGGGCCTGAAGCGGCCGGGCCTAGACCGGGTGCTGGAAGCCCTCCAGCCCGTGATTAACGGGAAGATGCCGTTGGTTATTGCGGCGAAGACCGAGCGCGAAATCCGGCGTGCGATTTCGCTGGCCGGGGAGCAAAAAGCCGCCTGTATCATCGCCGGCGCTTTCGAGGCGGATCGAGTCGCGGCCGACCTGCAGCGCACCCGTACCCCGGTCCTGCTGAGCCTCAACTTCCCTCAAAAGGAGAGGGAGGGGAATCCCGAGGCGGAGGAGTCGCTCAATACCTTGCTCGAGCGGCACCACCCGCCCTACACGGCCGGATTGCTCCACAAAGCCGGAGTTCGTTTCGCCTTTTGCTCCGATGGTCTAAGAACCGCGCGTGACTACCTGAAAAACCTGCGGCTGACGGTCAAGAGAGGTCTTCCCAAGGAAGCAGCCCTGCGAGCGGCCACTCTATCAGCGGCCGAACTGCTCGGGGTCGACCGCCAGTTGGGCAGCATCGAGCCGGGGAAGATTGCGAACCTCGTCGTCACTGATCAGGACCTTTTTGATGAGAAGAGCCGGATCACCACCGTGTTTGTCGACGGCGAGATCTTCGAGGTTCCGCCCGATACCGACACCACCCAAGAAACCACCGGCCCACGCGGTCGGGCGGCAAGGGGCGGGCCTCCTGCCGAGCAGAATCGGTCCGGCGACGTGAGTCCGAGCCTGGCGGGTGATGACAAGCCCGAGCCCGAGATTACCTTTCAGTACCAGGTTCCGCCCGGCGCGAAAGAAAAGCTGATCAAGAACGCGACTGTGATGACGGTCAGTCAAGGGACCCTCCAGGGGGCGTCGGTCCTGGTACGGGACGGGACGATCGTGGCCGTGGGGAAGGATCTGCAGGCCGGATCTGCAACCGAGATCATCGACGCGGCCGGCAAGTGGCTGATCCCGGGAATAGTCGACTGCCACAATCACATCGCCTCCGATTCCACCAACGAATCCTCCGTCGCCGTCTCCTCGATGACGGCGATTGAAGATGTTCTGGATCCGACCGACATTAATATTTACCGGGATCTGGCTGGAGGGGTCACCACGGCCCACACGCTTCACGGGAGTGCCAACCCGATCGGCGGCAAGAACTCGGTGATCAAGCTGAAGTGGGGAAAACCGGTTGAACAGCTGCTTTTCAAAGCCGGGAAGCCCGGTCTGAAGTTCGCGCTTGGCGAGAATCCGAAACGGTCCGGTTCGGCCTCCTCGTTTTCCGCAACACGTCGCTACCCGGCCAGCCGGATGGGTGTTGAGGACGTCATTCGGACAGCTTTCCTTGAAGCCCGAGAGTACGCGCGGAGATTGGATGAATACGAGCAGAAAAAGGCGGCTGGCGTAAGTCCGCTGCTCCGGCCACGCCGGGATCTGAAGTTGGAGCCCCTGGCTGAAATCCTGAAGGGCCAGCGGCTGATGCATGTTCACGCTTACCGCGCCGATGAGATGCTGATGACCCTCCGGCTGGCGGATGAGTTCAAGATCAAGGTGACCACATTCGACCATGGGCTGGAGGGCTACAAGATCGCCAAGGAGATCGCAGCCCGCGGCACGGGTGTGACGACTTTTTCCGATTGGTGGGCCTACAAGGTCGAGGCCTACGACGCTATTCCTTACAATGCCGCTATTCTGACCCAAAACGGGGTCCTGGTTTCCGTGAACTCAGACGGGGCCGAGGAGTCGCGGCATCTTTTCCAGGAAGCGGCCAAGTGCATGAAGTACGGCGGAATGTCTGAAAACGAAGCGTTGGCGCTGATTACTCTGAATCCCGCAAAACAACTCGAGATCGACAAAAGGGTTGGTTCCATTGAGATCGGCAAAGATGCGGATCTCGTCATCTTCAGTGCTCACCCCTTCAGCGTTTACGCGGTCCCCGAGCAGGTTTTCATAGAAGGGGATCTCTACTTCAGCCGGGAGCATGATCGCGAACGGGCGAAACAGATCGAGGAGGTCAAAAAGAAGCTGGTCTTAAGGGAACGGCCGGCGCGTGGGCCTGCGGAGGACAAGGATAAAAAGCCGCCACAGCCGGTGCCGACAGAAGAGGAGGTGGGCCGATGAGACGCTTAATCTGTGGAATCAGCCTGGCTTTGGTCCTGGTCGGCTCGACTTTCTCGGCTAGCCCGGCGTACGTGATACGCGGTGCGAAGATTATTCCCGTTTCAGGGACGGTGATCGACAAGGGGTCGGTGGTGATCGCCGACGGGAAGATCGTCGAAGTGGGGCGTCAAGTGAAGAAGGTGCCTTCGGGGGCTGTCGTAATTGAAGGTGCCGGCCTGATCGTTTATCCGGGCTTGTTTGACTGCAACACGATTCTCGGCCTCACCGAAGTCGGCCAGGTGAGCGCGACCAACGACTACAGCGAGATGGGGAAATTCATGCCTCATCTTCAAGCTTTCAGTGTTATCCACGTGGAAAGCGATCATATTCCGGTCGCCAGGGCCAACGGTATTACCCACGTTCTCACTTGTCCCCGCGGGGAACTGATCTCCGGCCAGGCAGCCATTATCAGTCTGGATGGGTGGACCACCGAAGAAATGGAGATCAGCAGAAAAGGCGCGCTGATGATCAACTACCCGGCCCAGCCCGGACTGTCGTCGCCCCGGTTTTCGGGCCGATTCGGCGGGCGAGGCTCCCGGCCGTACGCGGAGTTGAAAAAGGAGTACGAGACCGAGGTTCAGCAGTTGAAGCTTTTCTTCAAGAAAGCCCGGCACTATGCGGACGCGAAGGAAGGCGCACCGGCAGGCGCGTTTGCGGTCGACCCTCAGCTGGAAGGCATGATTCCCGTGCTGAAGGGAAAAGAGCCGGTCATCATCTCCGCTTCCCGTGCGCCCGACATCAAGGCAGCCATTGCTTTTGCCAAGGAAGAAAAACTCGATTATTTGTTGTTTTCGACTGGGGAGATCTGGAAGGTCCTGGATTTTCTGAAAGAGAATCAGACACGCGTAATCCTTGGCCCGCTCGACTCTCTTCCTTCAAGCGACGATACGGCGGTTGACATCGTCTACCGCACCCCGGCCCTTCTCCACGAGAATGGGATTAAGTTCGCGTTGGCGACGTCCGATTCCGCAGACGCGCGCAATCTGCCGTATCAGGCGGGTGTCGCGGCCGCATACGGGCTGCCTGCCGAAATCGCGCTTCGGGCGATTACTCTTACACCGGCGGAGTTCCTGGGAATAGCTGAAACTGTCGGCAGC
>RPQK01000720.1 GCA_003819755.1 Acidobacteriota bacterium
GAATCTATCTCATGACCCTGACGAGATCAGGAACAAAGGACCCGACGGGTCGCTGGTTGAGTGCCGGGAGCGCAGGGACACAAGGGACACAAGGGACAGGAGTGGACACAAGGGACACAAGGGACACAAGCGACACAAGGAACGGACGAAGGCGCAATAACGTCCCTGCCGTCCCTTCGGTCCCTTGTGTCCCTTGTGTCCCTTGTGTCCCTTGTGTCCCAGCGCTCCGGCAGCCCATTTCGTCGCTACTCCCACTCGATCGTGCTCGGTGGTTTGGAACTGATGTCGTACACCACTCGGTTAACTCCGCGAACTTCGTTCACGATCCGGTTGGAGATACTGGACAGAACCTCATGGGGCAGGGGAGCCCAGTCGGCGGTCATGCCGTCAAGGCTCTGAACGGCTCGTACCGCAATTACACTCTCGTAAGTCCGGCCATCCCCCATTACCCCGACACTCTTGACCGGGAGCAGGACAGCAAACGCCTGCCACACCCGGTCATAAACGCCCGCCTTCCGAATCTCCTCTTCGACGATCTTGTCCGCGTCCCGCAAAAGTGCGAGGCCTTCCGGCTCGACCTCGCCGATAATGCGGACGGCGAGCCCCGGTCCTGGAAACGGATGCCGCCGGACGAAAAGATCGGGTAATCCCAGCTGCCGGCCCACCTCGCGCACCTCGTCCTTGAAGAGCTCTCGCAGCGGTTCGACCAGCGTCAGATGCATCTTCTCCGGCAGACCACCGACGTTGTGATGGCTCTTAATGACAGCTGACGGTCCCTTGACCGACACCGACTCGATTACGTCCGGGTAGAGAGTGCCTTGGACGAGGAATTTGACTTCACCAAGCTTGCGCGCTTGCTCCTCGAAAACCCGGATAAACTCCTCGCCGATGATCTTGCGCTTCTTTTCCGGGTCCGAGACGCCGCTTAGCCGGCTCAGAAACCGCACGCTCGCGTCGACGCCGATGACATTGAGGTGCAGGTTTTCCCTGAACGTCTGCAATACTTCCTCAAACTCGTTTTTGCGGAGTACGCCGTTGTCGATGAATACGCAAGTCAGCCGGTCCCCGATAGCTCGATGGACCAGCAGAGCGGCCACGGAGGAGTCAACGCCTCCCGATAGCGCGCACAAGGCCTGCTCTTCTCCGATTCGTGCGCCAATCTGCGCGACCGACTCGTCGATGAATGACTTGACGTTCCAATCGCCCGAGCAGCCGCAGATACCGAACAGAAAGTTCCTCAGGACCTCTTTTCCAAGAGGGGTGTGAACAACCTCCGGGTGAAACTGGACCCCGTAGCGGCGCCGGCTGGAATCCTCCATCGCGCCTATGGCGTTCGCCGTCTGGGCCACGATGCTGAACCCTTCGGGGGGCGCGTCGATATGGTCGCCATGGCTCATCCACACCTGCATTCTCTCGGGGAGCCCTTCCAAAAGGCAGCTGGACCGGGTTCGGACCAGTTCCGCCTTCCCGTACTCTCTGCGGATCGCAGGTTCCACCCTCCCACCCAGCCGAAAGGCGAGGAGTTGCATCCCGTAGCAGATCCCGAGCAGAGGACCTTCGAAGTCGTAGACCGCCGGGTCCGGGTGGGGGGAGTCAGGGGAAAAGACCGACTGCGGCCCTCCAGAGAGTATCAACCCTTTCGGTTGTCGGGCTTCGATTTCAGGCCACGGGGTATGGCAAGGGAGGATCTCGCAATACACGTTCGCTTCTCGAACTCGACGGGCGATCAGCTGCGTGTATTGAGACCCGAAGTCAAGAATAAGGACCGTTTCACGTTTTATCATGACTGCCTTTATTAAGCCGCAAGCCTAAGCTCGAACGGCCGGGACAAGAGCAGGAACTTGCTCTCTGAGACCGGCCAAGTATAGCATTGTCGCCCATGTCCGATAGCCCCTTGTGGCAAGCGATCATTCTCGGAATTCTTCAAGGTCTGACGGAATTCTTGCCCATCAGCAGTTCAGCTCACCTGATTCTGCTGCCCTGGCTTTTGGGATGGAAACAGATGGGGCTCACCTTCGATGTTGCTCTGCACGCCGGCACCCTCCTTTCGGTGCTGGTTTACTTTCGACGAGACCTCATGCAAGTGACCCGCGACCTTGTTGCCTTCGCGGCGAGTTGGTTCAGCGGGAACCGCGCTCGCGCGTCCGTGCAGGCCCACGCTGGATTCGATCCCGCGCCGGCGAAGGACTCGGTCAATATGGGCCTTGCCATTATCGTGGGCACGATTCCGGCCGTATTGTTGGCCGGGCTGGCGGGAGACGCGATCGAATACTACCTGCGCAGCCCGATCGTCACGGTGTTCACGCTGGCTTTCTTCGGCGTATTGCTTTGGGTGGCCGATCGATGGGGTTCCCATCGTCGTGTCTTGGGCCATATCACCATTGTTGACGGGCTCCTCGTCGGGACCGCTCAGATGCTGGCCCTCGTTCCAGGTGTGAGCCGCTCAGGCATCACCATTACCGCGGCGCTGCTGCTTGGAGTCAGGCGCGCTGATTCGGCCCGCTTTTCTTTCCTGCTGGGCACTCCGGTGATCATGCTCGCCGCCCTCAAAGGCGGGTATGACGTCTGGCAGGCAGCCGACAAGGGGTTTTCCGCAGGCCCCTTTGTTGCTGGTATAATAGTTTCATTCCTCAGCGGATTCCTATGCATCAAGTATTTCCTGCGGTTCCTCCAAAACCGCACGTATTTGCCGTTTGTCGTCTATCGCTGGCTGCTGGCCTGCTCTATCTTGGCCTTGCTCCTTTGGGCGTAGTCCTCGCCGCTCCTCCCGACGCCCCGGATGGTTCCCGGACCGGCAACATTCTGCTCCGAGAGTACTTTCTTCAGCGATACCTGGAACTTCACGGCGAACGCGATCTCTTTCCGAGCACGACTCTTCCTGAAGAGATTCGGGCTCGAAAAATGGATCCGATGGCCGAGCGCTTTGTGGAGGTCCAGGTCGATCAGTTCATCGATGATGTCGAGCAGAAACTCGGGGCGATGAAATCAGACGTCGCCGAACTCGAGTCCGTTCGCCGCGAGGCGGTATCGGCCCGTTCAACAGACGCCCCAGCCATCAGGGCCCGGGTTCGGGACCTGGCCAAGAATGTCGGTGACCGCGCGGAAGACCTGTTCAACATGGTGGCGATTGTCGCTATCGAACTGCAACCGAAGAATGGACCGCGTCCAAGCTCGGGATCGGCGGATTTCCTCGAAAACGAGTTGAAATTCCTCGAAGTGCAGGTCGGAAAAGCCGAGGCACGTCTCAAGGCCCTTTTTCTCGCGCCGACCCACACGGTCGGTCTCGACGAGCTGCGCGGTGACAACGTCCTGACGGAGTTGAAGGCTATCGAGCAGGTCTCGAACGACATCAAAAAGAAGACCGCTCCGTAAGCCGGCGATTGACGAATAAAAGGGTTCGGGGTTCTGGGTTCTGGGTTCTGGGTTCTCGGTTCTGGGTTCTCGGTTCTGGGTTCTCGGTTCTGGGTTCTCGGTTAAGATCAGTCCCCGAACCCCGAACCCCGAACCCGTTAGTTCGTCCGACCCCTAAATAATTGGAACTGTTTCCCGCTCGGCCAAGTCTAATTATTTGGCATCTAAGAACGGGGAGGGGAACAGAATGCCCCACAGGGCAAGATCCGTATTCGTTTTATTCCTGATCATGCTCGTGATGGCCGCCAGGCCATCCGGCGGACCGGCTGCGCCCGCGGCCCTGAAAGTGCGCCGTGGCGATCTCGTCCGGTTCCTGACTTTCAGCGGCGAAATTCGAGCCAAACGATCGGTCACGCTGCTTTCACCCGACATTCGCGACCTTTGGAGCTACACCATCTCATATCTGGCTCCCGATGGTTCCTACGTCCGTCCCGGCGACCTCGTGGTGCAGTTTGACGCCAGCGAACTGGAGGTCAAGCGGCTCGACACCGAGAAAAAACGAGAAGAAGCCCGGATCGCGATTGCCCAGAAGGAAGCCGACATTGAGAGCAGACGGCAGGATCTGCTCCTGAATCTCGCACAGGCGGAAAAGAACTTCAAGGTCGCCGCTCTCAACGCCACTATCGACCCGTCGTTGCTTTCCCGTTCCGATGCCGAGAAGTATCAGCTCGAACAATCAAAGACGAAGCTGGAACTGGACAAGGCCA
>RPQK01000721.1 GCA_003819755.1 Acidobacteriota bacterium
TACAGCGCGGTCCCGCTTCGGAGTCAGGGGAGAGTAGTGGGCGCGGTCCTGGTTTCGCAGTCCACGCTTGGCGTTTTGAGGGGCCTTTACCAGGTGCGTGTCTCTGTCTTCCGGGTGGTACTGATCTCCGTCCTGGTCGCAACCGTTCTGAGCCTGATACTGGCTGGCACGATTGCCCGGCCCCTCCACGACCTCGGACGGCAGGCGTCAGCGCTTCTTGATTCGCGCGGCCAAGTCAAAGGCGGCTTTCGTGTCCTGAACCGTCGGGACGAGATCGGAGACCTGAGCCGTTCGCTGGATCAACTGGCCGGTCGGTTGCGCGAACGTATCAGCTTCGCCGACTCATTCGCAGCCGACGTCGCCCATGAGTTTCGAAACCCGCTTGCGTCGATTCGCAGCGCCACAGAAATGGCGGCAGAAGCCGAAGACCCGGCAGTGCAGGAGCGCTTTCACTCGGTTGTCGCATCCGAGGTGGCGCGCATGGAGCGCCTGCTTACCGACCTGCGGGAAATCGCCCGGATCGATTCGGCGCCGGAGGAAGAATTCGACCGCGTCGATTTGAATCAACTGATCGGGCACGTGGTTCAGGCTTTTTGCTTGCGGGGACCGGACGGAGCCCGAATCGATTTCACTGCCACCACGAATCCCGTCCTCGTGTGGGGCTGCGGGGACAGCCTGGCCCGCTGCCTGGAAAACGTCATCGACAACGCCATCGGGTTTTCGCCGACCGAGGGCCGAGTGGCAATTGCGCTGACGACGAGCCCGGGCGAGGCCACAGTCACCGTGCGTGATCACGGGCCCGGAATTCCCGAGGAGCACGTCGATCGGATATTCAGCCGCTTTTTCACTTACCGGCCGGGATGTGCTGCGGCAAAGTCGCATACCGGCCTCGGCCTGGCCATCGCCGAGGCGATTGTCCGCAACCACGGCGGCCGCATCGAAGCGACCAACCACCCGGCCGGTGGCGCGGTGATGCGCATCGCACTGCCGATGACGTAAAACAGCAAAGACCACAAGGACAACAGGGAACGCAGGACAGCGGCGTTCTGACAGGAAAGGGACAGGGAAAAGGAGATAGGGGCCAGAAGAATAATCTCCGGGACTGCGGCAGGTGCTGACTGACTACAAACAAGGACCGAGACTCAGATACGGGGCGACGATGAGAAGGGAACGCGGGACGTGAAACATGGCTCACCTCGATGGGATTGCCGGTCAAAATTCAGGCCGGGTGAAACACGGTCAACAGGACGGTCGCATTCTAGAACTGAAACGGCGATCCAAAGCAAATTAAATGCCCGGATTGAGGACCGGGCGATGCGGGAACCGCCGTTCGCTGCTTCTATACTAGCCTTTGAAGAGCAGATCCGAGGCGAGTTCGAGCGGTCTCGGTCCCCGAGGATGGAGAGCACTCCCGCTTGGTACTGGGGCCATTAGATCCGAGCGGCCAACCCCCCCGAAACTTCGGGCTCCCAACATCGGTCGTAAATCCTCGGGCGAATTCAGTTTGGTTGATGGTTGGAACGGAAACAGCTAGCCTGTGTGGAGGTGTTGTAGGGAAACGTGCAATGACCGCTACTGACCTGCTGGCCGAGCTTCCTTACCTGTTGTTGGCGACTGTCATTCTTGTTGCCGGCATCACGACGGCCAGCTTCTCGGTTCTCAGAGTCAAGGACCGGACTTTGATCTACCTCGGAGTCTTCGCCGGTCTCTACGGGGTAAGACTCCTCGTCATCAATGAAATCTTTCGCTCAGCTCTCCGAATTCCGGAGGAGGTATCGGAATGGTGCGCGGCCGTTATTACCTACACCATTCTGATCCCGGGCGGGCTGTTGGTCCGCATGCTTGTCGGCTCTGGCTGGAGGAACTCGGTTACGTGGGTCGTTCGGCTGACGATCGTCTTTGCGCCGGTCGCGATTGCCTGGGCCGTTGCTGTCGGAGAGCCTTTGGCGGCCGACTCTCTGAACAACGTGATCGTCATCCTCTGCACCTTATTGGCAGGCGTCGCGATTATCTCTCGTTTTCACCGCCGCGGCCGGGAGTGGCTCATCGTCTGCTTTCTGCTGTTTTTCGGCACCATCTTTATGGCCAATCTCCAGATCGAGATCGGCGGGTATGATCCTGAACCGCTCGGTTTCCTGCTGGTCCTGGTGGCGCTCGGCCTACTTGCAGCCGAGCGGGCGTTGGAGCGGGAGCGGCGTCTGAAGAATGTAGACTACGAATTGGAGACGGCGCGCCGGATTCAAACTTCGATTCTTCCGAGCAGCGTTCCCTGCGTTCACGGGCTTGTGGTGGCGGCTCGTTATGAGCCGATGACTGAAGTGGCAGGCGATTTCTACGACTTCATGGTAATCGACGAAAAGCACCTGACCGTGCTCGTAGCTGATGTTTCCGGTCACGGCGTACCAGCTGCCCTCATTGCCTCGATGTTGAAGGTGGCGTTCGGCGCCCAGAACGAATGCGCGAGCAATCCGGCTGAGGTGTTGAGTCACATGAACGCGGTCCTCCATGGCACACTCGATCGGCAATTCGTCACGGCCGCCTGCGCTCATATCGATCTCTTGGAGGGGGCGGTGGTTTACGCGGGTGCGGGCCACCCACCGAGCCTGTTATGGAAGTGCCGCACGAGCGAACTTGTCGAGCTTGCCGAGAACGGCCTGTTTTTGGGGCCATTCCAGAACGCCGCATATAAGAACGTCAGACACCCGATTGAGGCGGGCGATTTTCTCCTGTTCTACACTGATGGCCTGGTGGAGGGAACAAGTAGTGATGGACAGCCTTTCGGGGACGACCGCCTCAGGAGCTTCGTCCGGTCAAATCCCGGTCAGGAACCTGCAAAATTCATTGATCGCCTGCTCGAGACGGCCCTGATCGGTGTCCGCGAGGATGACGTCACCCTGGTGTTTGCCAAGGTCGACGAATCCGTGACACGCTCGTAGTCTCGTTAGATACTGACGTCCGTTCTGGCTACCCACCGGGGAGCTGCTTGGGTGACCTCGCTCAGGATCAGGTTCAGCTGTCCAACATGGTGCTGAACGTGACGCATGCTGTAAAAAGGCAGATCGCCGTAACTGCCTCCTACCCATTCGAACCCACAAGGCTGTTGAGCCTTATCAACAGTCAGGGCAGCAATCCACGCCCGGCACTTGCTCCGGGCGTGTTCCAGGTAGCTTTGCAGCTCCTCTTTCGTGTACGGCCGCTCGGGCAGCGCTCCAGATGGGTCCAGCTCCGACAGTGTGAAGGGCGCCGGGGGCGTGAATCCCTCAACGGAGTCGGATACGTACAGGTCGAGATAGAAGAGGGTGTGATAAACGACATACCAAAACTCCGGGCGCCGTGACCGGTCGCTCCAGAGATCCTGCGGGCACGCTCGCACCGCATTTTCGAGCATGTCGATCGCAGCTCCGAATTGCCGCCAGACGACCGCTTTCCAGATCTTATCCAAGTGACAGCCCCTCGCAGATTTTCCTAGAAGAATACCACGGCACGCCCGCTCCTCAAGCCCGTGCCGCCTGTTATGCTTTCGGACATTGTGGAAAAAGGGGGACAGACACCTCTTTTCCCCTCTCCGGGCTCCGCCCTTGCTTCGCAGGGAAATCCGGGTTAAACCTCAGGCATGACCCGTTTCCACTCCACACGACGATCGTTTTTCGCCCGGCTGGCGACCGCAGCCGCTGTTCTGTCTGGCAGATGGGAAGGCGGTAAGGCTATGCAAGCACCCAATCCAACTCGCTCAAATGACGCTGATATCGGGACCCTGTACCAAGAGATTACCGATATCGCCGATCGAAACACGTATCCGCTGTCGTTGCTCCAGCCCGAACACTCCAACCTTGCAGAGCTCCGAAGCAACATTCGCAGGAAGGTGTTTGAGTTGTTTCACTACGAGGTGCCTTCGGTTTCGCCCGCGCCCCGCCTGATCCAGAGATGGGAGTTCGAAGATTACGTCCAGGAGAAGGTCGAATTCTCGACGACACCCTGGTTTCGGGTTCCGGCCTTCGTGCTCGTCCCAAAGAAGTTCTCCGGCCGTCGACCGGGGATCGTTGATCTGCACTCGCACGGCGGAATGTTCGTATTCGGCAAAGAGAAGGTGATGCCGATGCCGGGAGGA
>RPQK01000722.1 GCA_003819755.1 Acidobacteriota bacterium
AAGGAGCAGGATCGGGTTCGCCGTGTAAAGGGCCGACGCGATCAGCGTGGCATACACTCCGACATACATCGGATTCCGACTCCACCGGAACAGGCCCACCATCCGCAAGCTTGTGCTTTCCTTCGCGGAACCGATCCGGAAGGAGTTTCCGAGACCTAATCGTCCGCTAAACAACAAGGCAAATCCGAACCCCCAGAGGAACAGGGAGAGCGCTTTCAGCACTCTGGGGATCGTGAAGAAAGAGAGGTCGACGCCCCATGCCTGAAACACCATACCGGCCCACAGGACCAGGATGGAGTATTTGCTGGCGTAGTACCTCCCCCTCTGAATCGGTGGTACCCCGTCCTGGTCGATGTTCTTCTGGCGGAAGACCGCACCGCCGCCGAAGAGAAGAGCCAGGAAGAAAAACGGAAGCAGGGTAACGAGTAGTGCCTCGGTCATGGGTGACCCTCCTTCAGCGGTAGCGGAATTCGACTCGCGATACTTTGCCGGCAACGACTTGGGCTTTCTGGCGTTCGCGGGATCTCTCACCAGATCGCAGAATCCACACTTCGTAAGCCCCCGGCTTGAGAGTCGCGAAACCGAACCAACCGTTGCCGTCGGTGCGGGTTCGATAAGTCTTGCGGAAGGGCCACCACCCCGATTTTCGCATTTCTATACTCAGGCCATCGGCCTCTTTACTGTCGGCGGCGCTGGCCGTACCAGCCACCCAGCCGTGAGCCGGGCGGTCGATCCACTGCATGGCCGGCGGGGACACACGATCCGAGAAAGCGGGCCTGTGTTTAGACGTCCCGCCCGCCAGATAAGTGAGCTGCCGAGGAGTGGGCAACGGTGGCGCGGTGGCAGGCGGCGCTGCCGGTCCCGAACGGGGGGCGGCCGACGGGCTGGCATACGAGAAGAACGAGACGCCGTCGGCGACATTCTTGCCCTCGATCCTTCGAACTCTTTCCAGCTGATCGAGGACGTTGTCGTCTGAGTTGAGATACGCGCCGATGCCGACGGCCAGATGACGACCGTACTTGTGCCGCTTTTCGAATGCGATCCAGCCGTCAAACCACCTCTTGACGTTCGGGTCGGTCTCCCGCGCGTAATTCATCGGAACCGCCAGATCGAGGATCCCTTCTTTCATCCAGCCGTGCCAATCCTGGTAGACCAGGCGGCCGGCGGCGGTCGTCTCGAGGAATCGTTTCGAGGAAGCCGGCGGCTGCCCCCAGGCAATCGTTGACGCGCTCACTTTGACCTGCGGTCTGATTGCTTTGGCTTCGATGTAGATCCTGCGCACCAGCTGTGTGATCTGCTCTCGACGCCAGTTCATCCACAAGGGGTCGCCCGGATCGGGTTTCTGCTGACGGCCGCAAAGCCGGGCAAACCGTGCCAGGCTGGTGGGATTGTAGCCAACCGGGGAGCCCTTCGGATGCCGCTCTTCGGTTTCCGGGTACCGAATATAGTCGAAATGAATGCCGTCGACGGCATAGTTGCTCACGACATTCAGGTAGACGCGAACCAGGTGATCTGTGACGCCGGGATGGCCCGGGTCCAGGAAGTATCCGACCGGAAACTGCGGAGATCCGGACGACAAATAAGTCAGCCAGTTCTCATCGCCTGAGGCATTCAGGCCGTGGCGATTGAAAACGTGATTCAAGTCATGAGGCGGGGGGGCATTCCGCCAGAGTGCCATGGCGTTGATCCAGGCGTGAACCTCGAGGCCTGCCTGGTGCGCGGCCTCTACGGTGTACCCCAGGGGATCGAAACCCGGCTCGCACTCCGCGTCTTCAAGCAGCGGTTCGAGAGACTTCAGGTACAGGGAATCGCCTCGCCGGCGAACTTGGATGAAAAGGGTGTTGAAGTTGTTGCGAACGGCGTCTGCGATCAGTTGATCGGCTTCTTGCTTGGACCGGATACCGGCGTGAAAACCGTCGACCCAGAGCGCCCGGATCTCGGTGTTTCGGGCCGGTGGAGGTCCAGCCGCGGTGAGCGTGGAAGAGAAGAACTGGAACGCGCAGATCAGGGACAGGCAGCACCACGTGGGATTCATTGGCTCTCTCCTCACTGACAGACAGCGAGAATCTTACCCATTGATGCCCACTTCCGCAAATTCTTGTTGGGTGCTGTATGTTCGCTCGAACGACCGGAAGGACCTGAAGGACCTGAAGGACCGGAACGACCTGAAAGACAGTTCCGTTGCTTTGGTCCTTCAGGTCCTTCAGGTCGTTCGAGCGAACATACAGCACACCTTGGAATTCACGCCTGCTGCATCTGCTTTTCCAGCTCCACGGCCCGTGGGAACAGGATATTGTTCTCCAGGTGGATGTGCTGGTGGAGGTCTTTCTCGAACCCGTCAACCGAGCGAAAAAACTCCAGGCAGGTGTTGCAGCCCGACTGGTCAGTCAGCAGCTCTTTAATCTGGCCGATCAGATGGCCGGCCGAATCATGCTCGTTAATCATGGCCTGGATCGGGTAGCGGACCGAACCGAAAGGCGCGGACGGTTCCTCGCCTGAACCCTGGATCCAGCTCTCCAGCTGTGAGACGAATGGAAATAGAATCCGCTCTTCCTTGAACATGTGTTGTTCCAACTCGGCGGTCAGCTCGTTCCAAATGTTCCGTACCTCAGGGAATTCCAGGCGCCTTTCCCCGTGGACTTCGCAGATCTTACCCAGCAGAGCGTTGATTCTCGGAATCTCCCGCCTGACGTAGGAGTGGTGCCTGGACACGATATGCTCGGCCAGTTCGGCCAACCGGGCTTGCGACCAGTCTCTTTCGCTCCCGTTGCCAGGCTGGACGTCACTGATTGTCTGGAGAGCTGCAACGACTTCATCGACGCCCAGGTTTTTCTCGCGGCACACCTCTTCCAGAGGCCGTCGGCCTCCGCAGCAATAGTCGATCTGCAGCCGTTCAAACAGACGGACGGCACCGGGCAGATTGGCCGCCACCTCTCCGACAGTCGTGTTTCTCTCAATATTCATTCAAATTCTCCTTTGGCAGTTCTTACGATCTGGGGATCGATCGTTTATTGATTGAGATTAGACGTTCGCGACGCGGGCGGCGATGACTTTAGTCATACGGAGTCGGATGAGCGTGACGCGGCGTTTTCCCGGCACTAGCCGCCGACTTTCCTTGCAGATGAGCGATTGCACCGCGGCCAATAGCGCACAATACTGTAATAGCGCTGGTTCCGGTTTGGTCGGTGGTTGGCATTGACAATGCTGAACGGGGTGACGGAGGTATTGAATGCGAACACCTATTTTTGTTGCACAGCTCGTGGTTCTGGCCTGTTCAACGACGCCCCTGTTACCCGATGTCGTTCCAGGGCGGTGGGAGAAGGTCGACAGCCTGAAACCAGGAGACGAAATCGTGCTGGAGCTCCAGTCGGGGGAAAAAGCCGAAGTGGTGTTTGTCTCTTCAAATCCCGAGGCTGTGGTTCTTGGAACAGATAGTGGAAAGAGGCGAACCATCACGAAGAGCGAAATCGTGCGCGTCTCGCGGGTGGTAAAAACACGACAACGCGAACTGTTGGGGCTTGGAATTGGGGCGGGGGCGGGGGTTGCAACCGGCCTCGCCATCAGTTCCCGGTTTGACGAGACCTTCTTTGCGCGTCGGGATCTGATGGCTCTTAGCTGCGGCGGAATCGGCGCCCTTACGGGCTACTTGATTGGTCGCGGCGCGAGCCGGCCTGAACACGAAGAGATCTTGTTCCGAAGGGCCGGATCGCCCGACGTGAAGTAGGCAGAGTCAGATCGGCTTTTGGAGTGGCAGAGGCCTGCTCTTAATACGTATCTTGGAGTCTGGCGGCAGAGGCAGGCAGAGGCTGCACTTTATACACATCTTGGAACCAGCAGGATCGAACAGAGCCGCAAGCGCAGCGTTTTTTGCGGACCGTCAGCGGACGGGGAGCGCGTCGGACGCGTGCCGGAGCGAGACCCATTCGCGCTGGAGGCACGCATCCGACGCGCTCCCCGTCCGCTGACGGTCCGCAAAAACGCTGCGCTTGCGGCTCTGTCGGACCTCCGCCCGCACCGCCGTCCCGGTCTGAAGATTTGTATAAAGCGCAGGGCAGAAGGAGGCCGATGCTTTATCAGGCCTACCGGCGACGCCGCTTTG
>RPQK01000723.1 GCA_003819755.1 Acidobacteriota bacterium
CGCTTGCAGGCTTTCAGGACGTGAAGGACCAGAAGGACCTGAAAGACCTGAAGGACGGTACTTACTGTCCTTCCGGTCGTTCCGGTCCTTCAGGTCCTTCAGGTCCTTCAGGTCCTTCAGGTCCTTCGGCGCCTGCAGGTCAGAAGGTGTACTTCAGCGCTACTTCGATTTCCCGTGCCCGGCCGGCGCCGAAGATCTTGCCGAAAGTCGAGTTGCCCAGAACCGCTTCCGGCTGATCGAAGTTCACCTGGTTGAAGGCGTTGAAAAGCTCGACTCGCAGCTCCACCTGTTTCCCATCGGCAAAACGGGTCTGCTTGATGATACTCACGTCCCAATTCTGATAGGCCGGACCCATGAGAATGCTTCGACCCGAATTGCCGAAACTGTAGGGTGCCGGCTCGGCGAAGTCCTCGGTGACGAACCACTGATCAATGGACTTTTGCTCGGCCGGAAGCCGCCCTGAACCGATCCGATCCGGCCTTTCACCGCTCAGACCGTCATTGTTGACATCTCCAGCCGTGTAGACAGTGAAGGGTGTGCCGTCTTGAAGGTGCGTAATGCCTGTCAAACGCCAGCCGGAAACGAACCGTTGCATCCAGATGCTCGCCAGGTTCCCGGCGACAAGGCGTCCGGGTCCGAAAGGCAGGTCGAGAATATAGCGAAGGGACAAGCGGCGGTTCGGTTGGTAGCCAACCGGAGCGCGTTCGGCCCGCAGGTTCCTCACGTTGTTCGGATTCCCTGAGAACATATCGCTAATCGTGCGGTTCCAGCTAAAGGTGCTGTCGATCGAAAGGCCGCCTGAGAACCTGCGTTCGGCGTCCAGCACTAGAGCATTGTTCGAATAGGAACCACTGTTGGTGACGAGCGTGAAGCGGCCGAATGCCGGATTGGGGCGCCGCGCCTGGAGATCGCCGGGGCTCGGAAGCGGGACGTTGGCGGGCAGGACTCGAATCACGCGCGTGCCCTTGTCGCCGTGGTAAGACGCCTGCAATCTCCAGTGACTGCGGACCTCCGCCTCCACTCCCGCGCTCCAGTCCTGGTAATAAGGATTACGGAGGCGCGGATCTATACCTCGCACATTCAACTCAACGGGCGAGGCGGCGCTGAAGGGGTTGGCGAGATCCAGGGTCGCGAAGCTGTTTGACGACTGGACGCTCTCGACGTAGTAGAACGGGAAGTTGTGACCGAGATAGCTTATGAAGTAGCCCGGGGCCATCGCCTCAAATCCGATCCCGTATGAAGAACGAATCACCAGCCGGCTCGAGCCGAGCGGACTATAGGCGACGCCAACTCTAGGGGCAAAGTTGTTCTTATCGCTGAACACCATGCTGCGGTCTGAATTGGGAAGGCCGAGTTGCTTCGCGGCCCCCGACCCTGCCACCACCAGCTGGCCCGAAAGCGGAGGTTCCATGACCAGCGGGAAAAACCCGGAAACGTTGTTGTCGACCGCGCTGAACGGGGGGAAGTAGTTGTACGTCAGACCCGACGAGAGCGTCAGAAGAGGTGACACTTTCCAGGTGTCTCGCGCAAAGAACTGCCAGTTGGACCCCCTCAGATCGCTCCTGTCCGCACCCGCCGCGCGCGAGGCGGTCTCGGGCAGCCCGAAAAGAAAGTCAGCAAACGAATCACCCGTGAAAAGGCCGTTGAAGCTGAAACGGCCGCGATGAGAGCCGCCGAAGCGATAGTTGTTATATTCCCGGAAATCGAACTCTGTGCCCAGACGGACTGTGTGGGTGTCCAAGGCATAGGTCAGGGTAACGTCAGTGAAGAAGCCGTTGAAGACGGAGGATACTGGTGAGGACTGATCGCCGAATGACGTATAACCGGACAGATCGAATTCCGGGTAACCCTCGTCGATGGGATCGGCGACACTGACACCCGCAATGCCGACCGACCGCAGGAGTCCCACATGCCCGGCATTGACGGAATAGCGTTGGGTCAAGCTGCGGACGAAGCTGAACCGGAGGTCGAGAAGGAGACGCCGGGTGAAGTTCTGGGTCAAGCCAAGGCGCATATCCTGCCCGCGGGCCTCTTCGTCGCTGGCGAAGGAGGGCAGCGGATGAGGCCTTGCCGTCTGGCTATTCCTAAGGTTGTAGTCGGAAGAAATCTTGGCGCCGTCAAGCTGGTAGTCGAGCTTCAGCGTGAGCGTGTCCTGATTGTGAAGAAGCGGCTGATTGTTGACGAAGTTCCGGTCGGGATCGCTGCGGTTCGGATCCGGCAACAGTCGCAGCAACCTGGCCGAGACCGGGTGAATTCTCGCGACTGGGATCCGGTTGTCGGGCCATGCGTCCCCGGTCAGCGGATCCCGGAGCCTGATGGGGTTCTCCATCTCAAGGAGATCGCTGAAGTCTCCTTGTTTCATCTCTCTGGTCGGAACGTGAGAGAGGAGCGTAGAGCCTTGGATGATCCGCAGTCCGTCGTAACTTCCCATGAGCTGGAGTTGCGGGATCAGGGTGGCGGCGAAGCTGACTCCGAATTGGTTTCTCTTGTACTCCGGAAGCGGCTCGCCGAGCGGGTCAAAGAAGTTGCGAGCATCAAAATTGTCGTTCCGATGAAACTCGTAGAGCGAACCGTGGAAAGAACCACGACGAGCGGCCTGGAAAGGGTTGATGAGCTCCTCCAGCGGGGCGCGCACCGGAGCACTCGCGCTCGAAAGCTGAGTCAGGATGGCGTCGTAATCACGAATGAGCACGAGCTCGGATGAGACACCGGTATCGGACGCGGCTGACGCGGCAGCCGTTTCGGCTGGCTGCCTGACCGCAAGACGGCTGAACCCGCGCGCCAGATCCTTGACCAACTCCAGCTCGAGCTGCTGGTCGGCATCCGCCTTAACCACGATATGGAGCGCCAGATCCTTTTCCGCCGTCAACGGCCCCTCGGGCTCTAAACCGTAGTCGCCGCCCGGTAGCTCCACAGCAAGATTCCCCTCAACATCGGTTCGCGCGCTCTGTTTCTCTCCCGTGTCGAGGTTCGTGATAATGACAACAAGCGCCTGGACCGGGGCCCCGTCAGACGTGCGCACGCGAACGCCTAAGCGCGAAGCGTGCAGCGGGGAGATGAGTGCTACCGCCAGAGCCGCAAGCAGGAGCGCGGGAACTACCCGCGATGGAATCGAGGTTGACGGCCCCCGTAGGTCCTCCCCCCCTCTCACCAGACCAACTCTCCGTTGATCTTCATGGGGCTGAGGGCAAAGTCGACGATCAGGTCGGACTCGATTCCGGCCGGGTCGAGTTGGAAGGTGACACTCTTGTCGTCCGCGGTAACAACGGGTGCGGAGTCCACCTGTCGCGGAAAAACGAACTTGGCGCCGATTGAATCCCCCTGCGGGGGGTAGTAGGCGGAAATCTGCAACTGAGGAAAGCGCAGCGTCGACAGATGAACCCTGTTCCGTATGGTCTCGAAGCTTTGGTTCTGCAGAAACTGCTTGACGTTGCGCTCGGTGTCCGGGTCGTTCGAGCGGAAGTTCACCGTTACGACGATCCACTGTTCCGGGTCAAAGTTGAGCAGCCGTGCGGCCGACCCGTCAAACGCGAGCCTGGCCGCAGGATCCATCGCGTCGTACCCGTGCTGAATTTGCTGGAGCCTGACCAGTGCTTCCCGTATTGGCCGCGCAGAAAGGAATCGAACAAAGAAAGTACTGTAGATCTCCTTCTCGCCAAAAATGCCGCTGCCAATTCCGCCGACCACACGTGTGAAGGTCAACTGCCGAGCCCAGGGGGATTTGTTCAAGACGTTGACTGCCTCGTCAACGCTCCAATCGCCGAACCCCTTCGGCGGAAGCCCTTGCCCGGACCCACAGATAAAAAAGAGAATAACAACGAGAAAGGAAACAAAGAACCTCTGCACTCCGTCATACCTCGAACTGTAAATTTATAATTACAGTCAACCTTTAAGCAACTGCGGATTTCGCATCGCGGATGGCGGAGCACGGCTGCTCATCGGGCTGTAGTCGGTGCCGGTGTAAGCGGAAGGCTTTTATCCACGAATTACACGGCGCGGCGTAGCCGCAACCAAAAGCCTGCCCGATGAAGAAGAAAGACAGAATGTCGAATATCGAATATCGAATGTCGAATGTCGAAGTGAGGAAGAAATGATC
>RPQK01000724.1 GCA_003819755.1 Acidobacteriota bacterium
CGGCGTCGCCTCGAGGCCTGATAAAGCGTCGGCCTCTCGTTGCCGCCGCACTCCAAAATGGCCTGCGCCCCCGCGTTCGAAAAAGTAAATGGCATTGGGCGTCTCGCCTGAACTCCCAGGGCGACGCCTCCGGCGTGGGTCGGTTCCAAGATGTGTATGAAGTCCAGGCTTCTGCCCTGCACTCCAAACAGCTAAGCTGTACGCTCTTTCGCAGACGCCACTTCCTTAGCCCGCTTGGGTCGGCGATCGTGTTCAGCCGGAGTCTTCAGCAACTCTTCCGCTGTGGTCACGTCCGTGATCAGCACATTAATCCAGCGTCCCTCCAAAGCACCCCGTATTGCTGCGTGCTTTCTCCGCCCTCCCGCGACACCGACCGAGCGGCTCACGTGCTGCAGCTGCTGATGAGTCATGCTGATGACGCGCTCATCGAGCTCCGTGCGGACGGGGGCGCCATTGATGTTGAAAAACCGGAGGCACAGATCGCCGACCGCTCCCCGCTCGCGCAACATGTTCAATTCGTCTTCACAAAAGACATTGCCGCTGGCTGCGAGGAGCTTCGAGGGTTCGACTGCGCCGATGCCGACGAGGGCGAATGTTACTTTGTCGAAAAGCTCCACAACTTCCTGGACGAACTGATCGTCCAGAAAGGCTTTCTTGCTGGCCACTGAACTGACGACACCGGGGGCTGGCAGGAACTTGGGTTCGGCCCGGAGAACCTGTGACAAACGTGCGGTCAGATGATTGGCGTGGACGCTGGTTGCCGGGTTGCCGATGCCGCCGAGAATCTGCACGACCACGGCCCCTGTTTCCTTCGGAAGGGTGTGCATGGCGTTGACGGTGTGAAGGAGAGTGGAGCTCCAGGACGAAATCCCGACCACCTCGTTCTGCTTCAAGGTGTTCTCGACATAGTAGGCCGCCGCCTTCCCAATATCCCGGGCGATCGCTTCGTCATCATCCACCGAGTCGACGACGATGGCCTGTTTCAATCCGAAGCGCGTCTGGAGACCTTCTTCAAGATCACTAAACACACCCATCGGCGTATTTACGGTGATCCGGACGATTTGCTCGGCCTCAGCCCTTTTCAGAAGGCGCGAAATCGTGGACTGCGACAGGTCCAGCTTCTCCATGATTTCTGTCTGGCGCAGGCCCTGCTCATGGTACATGCGCGCGACCTTCGTCATCAGTCGGAGCTCGTCGATCCGTGCCATGGGGTCATTGTATACCGAGGCATCACGAGCGAGTGCCTTTTCTAACGGGTTAGCGGCATCAGAAAGGTTAAGGACTTCCCGGGGTCACCGTCACGATAACACGCTGATAGCGGGTTAGCCGGGGCGTGCCGTGATCCGTCACGGCGAGGATGACGTGCATGGTGCCGTTCCGCCAGACGCCACGCGCCGGGACCGTAAACCAGGCTTTCACCTGGTCGAAGCTCTCGATCTTCACGGGTGCTCCTGTTCGGGAGTTGGAGAAGGTAAACGTTCCGGCCTCGGGATAGTAGAACCATTCGTAAGACAACGCGTTGCCATCCGGGTCGCTGGACCCCTCCGCGCTGAGATTGACCCGCTCGCCGGGTTTGGCGGTGAGCCGGTCGGGATGGCCGAGCTTGGGCACGGGCGGATGGTTGGCCTCCGCGTAGGGCTTGATCGTCCAGTCCATGCGTGCCGCAAAATCGTTCTGATAGGCGGAACGCCAGCGCCAGATGGCGGCTTGGTTGGTCGTATGCCATTGGCCGTCGACGCCCATCACCTCGTCCGTCGCGTCGCTCCAGATCGAACGCGTCTCCGGTTCCAGGTGCCATCTCTTAAGGGGCGGCGTGTACAGCTCGTAGCGGCCGCCCCAACTGCCCCAGTCCGGGTGCTCCGGATTCCCGAGGCCGTTGTTGATCAGGTAGAAAAAGCTCGGAGTGTCGCCCTCCATGAGGTACTCGACCTGTGGGTACTGGGCGCCGAGCGGGCCTTTGCGGCGAACATTCACGTCGAGCCAGGGATTATCCACCAGGCCGAAATCCGCGCCGCCAAACCGGCCGCTGAACCGGTCGCCGCTGATGCCGCTCCAGGTGCTCTGGTGATACGCCCCGCCGGCGCCGAACCCGGGGCTCGTGATGTAGAACAGGCCGGGGAAAGTCTTGCGCAGCCACGGGCCGCTGTCGTCTTGATCGGAAATCGTGTAAACGCGGAGCTTGGTGACGAATTTCTCGAGCTGCTCGGGCGTGCGCGTCGCGCGGACTTTCCAGAGCGCCTGCGCGAGCACATTGGGGCCACCCCACACCGGTATCCAGAGCGGACGCGGGTCGTCCCGGTCCACCGCGGCGATGAGCGCCTCGGAGCCGGGCGAGTCCTTTCCCTCGCCCACCGCTTGCATGCCGTAGGCCGGCACGCCCTCTTTGAGGACGGACAACAAGTGCGCGGCCGTGGGAAAACCGGACTCGTGCGCCTCGAGATTGTCCCGGACCTTCCCGTAAGCTTCGACGATCTCCCGGATGCGCCAGGCGGCAGTCTTGTCGCGCTGATGGATGGAGGTCGTGGCGACAAGACCCTCGACGTCGAAGTGATTTGCATACGTCAGGAAGCGCACCATCGACATCGCGTCATCGGGCTCGTTCTCGATATCGGTCAGGACGAAAACGCGGACCCTATCAGAGACTGCCGCCTGCGCAGAGAGGCCGAGAAAGAGCAAGGCAAAGAGTGCAACAGCACAGTTGAGAACCGCCGAAAGGGACATGCGTGAAGGACAAGCCCCTGAAAAGGCTCCTGATGGCCTTCGCAACCACACGATCGTCAGGCGCGACATGTTTTTTCAGCCTTTCTTTGTTTCCCACGCAGACTACGCCATCATGCGCGAAGCGTCAAGCTAGATATGCTGACCTGCGTAAATATGCACTTACGGACGCGGCTCTATGCGACACGTAGAGGTCGCTTACGAGAGCAACGGTCATCAAGGTCCGGCGCATGCGGCGCTTCCGTATCGTCATACTTGTGTTTGGACCACCGGCGGCGGCATCAGTTGGCGGCGCCGGTCTCCCTGGGCTCGTTGCGGAATCAGGATATCGTCTCACATCCAGCCGCCTTGACACACTGTCGCGGCAAGATATATATTTACGACATATATGTCAACGCAACTGTTCGGTCGCGAGGTGCAAAAAGGCAGCGCCGAGATGCTTATCCTCGCCCTGCTTGAAGAGCGCCAGCGTCATGGCTACGAAATCGCCAGATTGATCGAGACGCGATCCGGCGGTGCGATCAGCTTTCAGGTGGCATCGCTCTACCCGATGCTCTACCGTCTCGAGAAGCGCGGCCTTATCGTCGGCCGTTGGGTCGAGAAGGCCGGCGAGCGCCGTCGCCGTTTCTACAAGCTGACGGCCGAGGGCCAGGAAGTCCTCAAGAGCCAGCGCAGCTTTTGGAACGAGTTCGTTGAGGCGCTGGACCGGGTTGCCCACATCAAACATGCGTGAGGATGCCGGTGGACTGGGGCGAATACGTTCGGCAACGGCTGACGGACATCACCGGCGATCCGGCGCGCGACGACGAGGTCATCGAAGAGATCGCACAGCATCTCGCGTCCCGCTTCGAGGAGATCCGCGGCGCCGGGGCCAGTGAGCAGGACGCGTTGGAACGAGTGGCGGGCGAGCTCCGGAGCAGCGCCGAACTTGCGCTCGCCATTCGCCGCGCTGATCGCTTGCGCCCGGCCGCACCAGTGCCGCCAGCCTTCAGCGGCACCCGCCTGGTGACGGACCTCTCGAAGGACATCCGGTACGCCGTGCGGCTGCTGCGCCGGACGCCCGCCTTTACGACCGCAGCGCTGCTCACGCTCGCGCTCGGCATCGGGATGACGGCTGCGATTTTCAGCGTGGTCCAGGCCGTGCTGTTGCGGCCGGTGCCATTCCCCGAGCCCGATCGTCTGGTCATGATGTGGGAGACGGACCGCAACTCCGGCACGCTGCGGGAACCGGCGTCGATCCCCGACTTCGTCGATTACCGGCAGCGCAGCCGGCAGGTCGATCGGGTGGGCGCCTTCGTGTCGGTGGACATGAACCTGGTGCCCGACCGCGGCGATCCGTGGCGGGTTTCGGCTCTGGGCGCAACGCCGGAACTTCTGC
>RPQK01000725.1 GCA_003819755.1 Acidobacteriota bacterium
ACCAAGGCTGAAACCGAGCAGCATCATTGAGAACAAGGCGCCAAGTATAAAGGATGAAGGATGAAGGATGAAGGATGAAGGATGAAGGATGAAGGGGACCGGCAGACCAACTGACCCGTTGGCAGCCCGTCAGTTCGTCTGCCGTCCGCTTCATCCTTCATCCTTCATCCTTTGCTTCATCCTTCATCCTTCATCCTTCATCCTTCATCCTTCTGCCTTTGCTTCAGCGCGGATATAATCTGTCGATGCTTAATCCAGACCGCTATTTTGATCCGGATCCGACGATTCGCAGCCTGGCGCGGCGCCTTTACATGATGGTGAAAGAGCTGCCGCTCGTCTGCCCGCACGGGCACGTCGATCCGCGCCTGCTGGCCGAGAATGCGCCGTTTCCCAACCCGGCCGAGTTGATAATCATTCCCGACCACTACATTTTCCGGATGTTCTACTCCCAGGGAATTCCTCTCGAATCGCTCGGAATACCGAGAAGAGATGGCGGAAGTGTCGAGCAGGATCAACGGAAAATCTGGCAGAAATTTGGAGAAAACTTCCATCTTTTTCGGGGAACACCGACGAGTTGCTGGCTGAAGCAGGAGTTTGAAGAAGTCTTCGGCATTCAAGAGCCGCTCAACGCAAAGACGGCGATGACGATCTATGACCAGATTGGCGAAAAGCTGTCCCAGCCGGAATTCCTCCCGCGAGCTCTTTACGAGAGATTCAACATCGAAGTGCTGGTAACCACCGACAGCGCCTCGGACAGCCTGGAATACCATCGGAAGATCCGAGAGTCGGGCTGGAAAGGCCGGGTGATTCCGACGTTCCGCCCCGACAAAGCGGTCAATATCCTGCAACCCGGCTGGAAAGATGAAATCGAGCAGCTGGGAAGATCGACCGGGAGGGAGATCGCCTCCTTCGAGGATTACGTGAAGGCCCTGGAGGAACGACGGCGCTTCTTCATTTCAACGGGGGCAACCACTACGGACCACGCGGTGGTGGAACCTTATGCGGCTGAGATGTCGCGCGGCGAGGTTGATGCGCTTTTCGACCGCGCTTTACGGGGTGAGGCCACCGAGGAGGATGCCTGTCTGTTCACCGCGCACATGCTCATGGAGTTCGCGCGGATGAGCGTCGACGACGGGATGGTCATGCAGCTGCACGCCGGCTCCTTTCGCAATCACAACGATGTGATCTTCGAGAAGTTTGGCCCTGACAAGGGGTGCGATATTCCCGTCGCCTGCGAGTTCACCCGTAACTTGAGGGCGCTGCTCAACAAGTACGGCAACGAGCCGGGTTTCAGACTCATCCTCTTCACGCTGGACGAATCAACCTACTCGCGTGAGCTCGCGCCGATGGCGGGGCATTACCCGGCCGTAAAACTGGGACCAGCCTGGTGGTTTCACGACAGTCGTGAAGGCATGACCAGGTTCCGGCGGCGGACGACCGAGACGGCAGGTATCTACAATACCGTCGGTTTCAACGACGACACTCGGGCGTTTCCGTCGATTCCGGCTCGCCACGATCTGGCCCGGCGCATCGACTGCAACTTCCTGGGCACGCTCGCCGCAGAGCACGTCATCGAAGAAGACGAGGCCCAAGCCATGGCCGTGGACCTGGCCCGGAATCTGGTGAAGGCAGCGTATAAGCTCTAAGGTTCGGGGTTCAGGGTTCTGAGTTCGGTTCTGAGTTCAGTTCCGAGGTTCGGGTTCAAAGCGAGCCTTTAAGCCCGAACCCCGAACCCCGAACCCTGGACTGTGAACCTCAATGGGGAATCTGAAATCCCACCAGTTTCTTGCCCATTTCGCGGCGCCTGGTCGGATTCGCAGCCCGATACTCCTCGAGCCACTCGCGGATTTTCCACGGGTTAGCGTTGAGCACATGGCAAACCCAGATGAAGCTCCCTGGATAATCATCGTCGAGTGAAAACCACTCCAACGCGTCCTCTCTCCAAGCAATGCATTCTTTGGATTCCTTTCGGGAGGTGATAATGTCCCGAAAGGCCTGGATCAGAATGCCGGATGCCAGTCTCCTCAGAGAAGGGTCCGGTCCCTTCTTGGGTGGGTACAATCCCTCACTCGCCAACGTTAACTCTGTCATTACATGCACCTTTCTGATCGGAATTAACGCTAAATCCGGCGCCTCGGACCGCTTAATTGCCCCCAAGTCTAAATGCAAACCGCTTGTGCGCCTATCCGCCAATGTCTGTTTGTTACGTAGGAATAGGTGAAATTCTGGTCAGGCCACTCCTAGCCGCCTATCGGGTTGGCTCCTACAGGGGGCAAAGGGCGGAGGGCGGAGAGAAAAGGACCCCAAGGACCACAAAGACCTCAAGGACAATATTCTCCTCCTGTCCTTGAGGCCCTTGAGGTTCTCGGGGTCCTTTCTCTCCGCCCTCCGCCCCTCTTCCCCCGGCTATTCAAACTCGTCTAAATACCTTAGACTGACGGTTATTCAAGGTTTTCCGGGGAGGGACCATGCTTGAGCAAGTCGTCCTCGATCAAAAGGCCGGTAAAAGGGAATACGACGAGAAAGTCGAGGCATTCGAGCGAAAGCTCGGGGAGCTCCAACGCGAGTTGCGGGAACTTGCCGTTCCGGTCGTGATTGTGTTTGAAGGATGGGACGCCGCCGGGAAGGGGACGATGATCAATCGCCTGATGCAGGCGCTCGATCCCCGAGGCTTCAGCGTCTACCCGATCAGTGCCCCCACCGTAGAAGAGGCTCGGCGGCCGTTTCTCTGGCGATTCTGGACCAGGACCCCCGAGCGGGGCCGGATTGCCATCTTCGACCGAAGCTGGTACGGCCGAGTGTTGACCGAGAGGATCGACAAGCTGGTCGACAAGAAGACCTGGCAGGCCAGTTATGAAAAGATTCGATCGTTTGAGCGGCAACTGGCCGACGACGGCGCAGTCGTGCTCAAGTTCTTCCTTCATATCAGCAAGAAGGAGCAGAAAAAGCGCTTCCTGGAGCTCGAAGCCAATCCAGTGATGTCTTGGAAGGTGACCAACTACGATTGGAAGCACCATAGACAGTACGAGAAGTACACGCAAGCTATCGAGGACATGCTTGCCCAGACGGACACCGCCTTTGCTCCCTGGACGATCGTCGAGTCTCACGACCGGCGGTTTGCCACGCTGAAGGTCTTCTCAACGGCCATTCGAGCCTTCACCGAACGAATCCAGCCACGGCGTGAAGCGAACGGTTCCACCGGCGCAAGCGCCGCGGTGAAAGAATCGGCCCCTCAGGCGCCGGCAGAAGCCGGATTGAACGGGACGTCGTTACTTGACAGCGTGAACCTGTCACGAACGCTCACGCGGCGGGCATACGAACGCAAACTGGACGAATATCAAGAGCGCGTACGCGAGCTGGAGCACCAGATCTATCTGCGGAGGGTCCCGGTTGTCATCCTGTACGAAGGCTGGGATGCGGCCGGGAAGGGCGGCAACATCAAAAGAGTAACGAAACTGATGGATCCCCGCGGTTACGAAGTCATTCCCGTCGGAGCCCCGAACGACGTGGAAAAGAGCCATCATTACCTTTGGCGCTTCTGGGCCAGGTTGCCCAAAGCAGGTCACATCACGGTGTTCGACCGCTCCTGGTATGGCCGGGTTCTGGTCGAAAGGGTGGAGGGATTCTGCTCACCGGAAGAGTGGAAGCGGGCTTACCGGGAAATCAACGAGATGGAGGAGCAACTGGTCAGTTTCGGCGCCGTTCTTGTCAAGTTCTGGTTGCAGATCGACGAACAGGAACAGCTCAAACGGTTCACCGAGCGCCAGGAAATGGACTGGAAGCAGTGGAAGATTACCCCCGAGGACTGGCGGAATCGAGAGAAATGGTCCGTCTACAAAACGGCCGTCGAAGAGATGCTGGCCCGCACCAGCACGTCATATGCCCCCTGGACCATTGTCGAATCGAACTGCAAGCTGTACGCCCGGATCAAGACTCTTCAGACGGTGATCAAGAGCATTGAGGGCAAGCTGGGCTGACGGCTGACGGCTGACCGCTGAGAAGGTGAAAAAATCAAGCGTGTCGACGGGCTTTTATCGTGGCCGGACTCTCCAGAGTCCGGCGCGTACATTGTGCAACCAGCCATCATCCACGCG
>RPQK01000726.1 GCA_003819755.1 Acidobacteriota bacterium
CGAAAGGCATGCTCATCCTGACAACAGACAGCGACTTCCTGAAGTATCTGAAGAAGGCGCCCTAGCGGTTCCGATTCGTAAATGAGTTCCGGAGGTCCGACTTGGAAGTCGGACCCACTTCGGAGTCGCCCGCCTCGACGGGGTTTGGCCGCTGTCCCGGCGCGAGCGATGTTCCCGTGGGTCCCACTTCCCAGTGGGACTCTTCGAAGCAGAGAGCGAGAACCTGCGTTAAGCCGCCGGTTCCTTCAACTGAGCAGGCTGAAGCTGAGTGGTTACCGTTTGGGATCTGCCCGGGTACTCCCTGCGGATGAGCTTGGGTTGGCGCATCACTCGTCCGTGCTTCTTCACCCGACGGTTTTCCAGGTAAGCGGCTCCGCGCACTAGAACGGAGCGCCCTTGATCAAGCAGTCCCGTCTTGCCGAACGCATCATTGTAGAGCTCGATCGTCTTGGCGGTCTTGTTTGCGGCCATCTGGTTCGGTGCATACCTCAGCATGGTGGCCAGCGCCGGACGGAACTTCAAAGCGTTCTGCCGCAAGGCTTCAAGGCGGAGCATCATGAAGTCGTCGGAGGCAGGAATTCCCTGAGCGACATAACGAAGTCTCGAGGGATCCCAAGTGACTCCTCTGGCGGATCGCTCGGCGATTTCCCGTTTCGCGGTGAGGTAACCCCGAATTGCCGTCACTGCCATGTTGAGAACCCCAGGACCGCCCGCTTGATACTTCTTTTCAAACGCTTCGCGCAGGTAATCGGAGGATTCCTCGGGCGTAAAGTGCGGGTGATCGAACCAGATCGTATCCTGGCCATGGCGGCGGGGCCACGGATAATCATGCCGGATCTTCCCCTGCGCTTCATAGTCGGCGTGCAGACGCGTGCCGGGCATCGGGCTGAACTGCATGAATTGCAGGAGGTCCGACTCGAGATCAATAGCCCAATCAATATCCTCGAGGATGGTCGTCTTGTCGTGGTGCTCAAGAAAGAGAATGGCCGACGCCAGGACGGTGATGCCGTGCTCCTGCAGATCGCGGATGAGGCCAGGCAGGTCAACCCCTCGTGTCTTCTCGAACAGCGCAGCCTTCGATTCGACACCTATCCAGATGAAGTTGACGCCCAGCCTCACCAGGAAATCCACGCCCAGCCGGGCTACCGCATCGGCCGAGGAGAAGATGCTGAAAGTGTAAGCCTTGTGCTCCAACGTCATCTCATCCAGCAGTTGGCGAGCACGCAGCGGCTCCTTGCAAAAGTTCTCGTCGAGCACACCGAAATCCATAACACCCAGTTGTCGTTCCGATTCTCTGCAGACGTTAAAAACGTCCCGGCCGGCCGGCAGAAACGAGGTGTACTTGTGGTCGAACTTGTGAGACGTGGCGCAGAACCGGCAGGAATTCTGGCAGCCCACACCCGGAATCAGGATTCCGGCTTTCCCCAGGATCGGAGCCCCGTAAATGAAGGAATTCACGCTGCTCGGGAGGATTGGGTGTTTGATGGGCCTGTCCAGTTCTTCCCCTGCATAAGATCGCAACCAGGAAACACCTTCGCCTCGGCACACCTCGTCGTGGTCAACCAATTGGTCGAGCTCGGCAATAGCCGTTCCGTGGCCGCCCAGGATGATCTTGGTCCGGGGCGATTTTGCACGGATGTACTCGGCCATCCGACGGGCCTTCAAGACGTTGGGCACGATGAACGAGATTCCGATGTGCGAGTACTTAGCGCTGTCCACTTCCCGAGTGAAGTCCTCCCAGGAGGGAAAATCCAGGACGGTGGTCGGGACGTCGATGTTCTCGGCAAGCATGTACAAGCCGTAACTCAAGTTGTTGGAGCGTGGTGAGTGAATGCCTTGTTCGCGGGTCACCTGGTTATACAGTAGTTCCATACTGCAGAGCGCCTCACCGTACTCGTCGGTTTCTCCGTACGGCTTGAACACTCCTGTCAGGAGGAGCCTTTCTATCGTCATTTCCTGCCCTTCCGAATATCTGCAGCTTCAGTTCTGCCTGTCGCAAAGAAAAAATGGGGCGAGGAGCAAAAGCGTGCGACCGAGGGATTTGAAGTGCCCGAGGAACGAAACGCCGTCGAACTTGCCCGTATCCGGTCTGCAACTCCGGGACCGTCTCTATCATTCAACCGGTTCTCGGAGCAACCGAAGCTACATAATGTACACCAGACGAGCTCAGAAGTCCCGGACTTCCGGGGCTCCTTCCCCTTTCACCACCCGACAGAAAGTACCCAAAATGGACTGCGCCGGGAGACAATGGTTAAAAGTGGAGACCTGTTTCCCGTCTTTATGTTTTATAAGGTTCTCGCGGGGGGATTCACCATGAAGATAGCCACAGTCGACGATTTCGTTGAGCAAAAGGTTGCTGCGGAGCACAGGGCGATCGTTGCCGCTCTGCGCGAATTGATGAGAAAGTACGCGCCCGAGGCCCAGGAGGTCATCAGTTACGGGATACTGGCCTGGAAGCAGAAACGGATCCTGGCAGTCGTCAGCCCCACCAAGAAAGACATCACATTCGCCTTTTCCCGAGGGGCGGATTTCACCGACAAGCACGGATTGCTGCGGGGTGTTGGGAAAGTGTCCAAACACGCCAAGATCAGGAGTGCGTCAGAAATCAACGAGCCAGCGCTCGCGGATTACATCAAGCAAGCACTCGAGCTCGACAAAAGATAGCGAGAACGCGCGTACGGTCAAAAGGCCGCGCGCGGAGCGCTTTCCAGCCGGCATTCCTGCCGCGGAAGCAAGCGGGTTCGAACACAGCCACAAAGCTGTCGCTCAGCCGCTTCTGGTCTGTGGCTGCTTTCGGCGACGTACCGCCTTGGGAACGACTAAGCTAAACGCTTTCACAAAAACTTCTGCCACCGCCGCTAAGACGACGGGCGGGTGACGCCGGCCGCCCGGGCAGGTTTGGTGCCGGTTGCCGTCCTGCTGTCAAGGGCGTCCAGGTCCCGTGCCGATCTCGCACCTTTCAGCGGCCTGGCCCGTGGGCCGTGGAAGAAAAGCATGTGCAGGAGGAACATCAGCGTCAGGACAACGCCGAAGGTGCAGACGATCGTGGCGCCAGTCGGCAGGTCGAGCCAGACCGAAAACAAGACTCCCAGGGCGGAAACGAGGGTACCCATGGTCCAGCCGATCGCCAGTCGCGGCCCGATCCCTTCTGCAAAAAGCATTGCCCCGACCGACGGGGCGATCAGGTAACAGAAGACCAGCAGCACACCGGCGATGGAGACGGACGAAGTAACCACGAAGCCAAACGAGGCATAAAACATGAAATCCCAGAGGCGGATGTTCAGACCACGCTCTTCGGCAGCGAGCGGATCGGTGGAAATCAGCAGGAAATTGTGGCGAAAAATGTAGTGAAACAGACCGACCGCACCGTACAGGATCGCTGTCTTGACGACCTCGGCCTTGTCCACCGCAAGGATGTTGCCGACCAGCATGTCTTTCAGGTGTTCGGTCTCACCGGTAGCCTTGCTCATGGCAATGATGGCTGCCGCCGAGGCGACCGCGTAAGCGATCCCGATAAACGCTTCCTGCGGTATGTGTCCCGCCCGGGTCCGGGCGAAAGCGAAGATTGCCGCTCCGATGAAGGTGAAGGCGAGACTGAGCCAATAGGCGTGTTGACCGTGAACATCCATGCCCAGGAGGATGGCGATGGTGGCGCCGAGGGCGGCAATCTGAGCCAGCGCAAGGTCGACAAAAATGACCCCACGTTCCACGACATGGACCCCGAGGTACGCATGAATGCCGGTCAGGATCAGGCTGGCGACGAATGGCCAGAGCAAGAAAGGAAGAATTTCCATACCGTTTCTCTAGAAGCAGCTACTGCGAAGCCCCGAAGCACTTAATCAGCAAATCAATATCGTAGTCAAACAGTTTGAAGTAGTCGTCAACGCCCTTTTCGCCGCCCACCGACGGGAGATACTGCACGACCTTGGCTCCCGTCTCCCGCGCGACCGAGTTGGGGGTCTTGAGATCAAAATAAGGCTCGACCATGATGATCTTGCAGTTCTCCCGCCTCATGAGGCCGATCAACTGGATGGTGTGGCTCGGAGAGGGCGGGATCCCGGGCCGCGGCTCGACGTAAC
>RPQK01000727.1 GCA_003819755.1 Acidobacteriota bacterium
AGATTGGTCTTTCCCTGATTGGGCCAACCGGTCTCATCTTCACCACCGCCGTGCTGGAGGTACAGCACGGGATAGCGGGCCGTGGTGTTCTTGTCATAGTCCGGCGGCGTGTAGACGAAACACCGCCGCATCGTGTTGTTAACCTTGGAGTAATAGAGCTCCTGGCGTATCTGGCCGTGAGGGACGTTCTTGAGCGCGTAGAAATCCTGGTCCTTGGCGGGGACTTCGACGCCGCTGCCCCAACGGCTGGCGCCGTAATAATAGAGGCTCCCGGGATCCGGGACCTGGGCGCTGTCGATAACGAGCTGGTAGTAGTGGAAACCTTCGTCCTGGGGCTGCGAGTCGCCGATCCACGCGCCGTCCTCGCCCTTGGTCATCGGGTATTTCACAGCGCCTATATCAAGCAGAACGCTCTGAGCGTCGGGCGCGACGATGCGGGCGCGGACCCGCCCTTCAGAGTTGACTTGGGGATACTCTTTGCCGGGCTGATTGGAAGACGCCGGCTTGAAATCGTTTACCGCCGCAAGCGCCGCGCTTTGAGCGGCCCCCTGCTGGCTCGTTTGCGCGAGGCACAGCGTACCTGAAAGAACGAACGGCAGTGCTAAAAAATACAGGTTACCTCTCATTGATTCTCCTTAGATACCCGAGTAGTTGTAGGCAATTGACGGAAGCATCCGTCTTCACCCGATTTTCAACCGAGCCAAGACGCACCCTAGTGTGCTGTTGCGGAAATACGTTAACTCTCTCCGGTCCTACGGACCTGAAACCTTATTTACCAAACGTGACGCTACCATAGGAATCTGGTATGGGACTAGGTTTCGTACTGTATCGGTGATCAAGTGCCTGCGGAATTCTGTCGTTGGCGTCGAGGGGACAGTCCCGGTGAGTGGCAGCGTTTAACCGTTAGCTGGAGAGGTTAAGACCCGGCGGAAAGAACCCCGTGGTCATGTATTTTGCCAATACTCCGCAGACCGGGCCTGTTCCCAGCGGGAAGTCCCTCAAGGTACTGGACGAGTACTTCGCGTGGAGGCGAAGCCCGGAAGGTGCTGTCGCGAAAGCTCCGGAACGCAGGCGCTAGCCCCCTCCTTAGCGCACGGTCACGCGGGCCTTTCCTTCCGTGATCCCGTTCTCGTTGTAGCTGTCAATGACGAACATGTAAGCCACGCCCCGGTTCAGGCTTCGGATCTCCAGGGAGGTTTCGCCGTCGACTTGGACGTGCAAGTACAGCTTGTCGGGAGCGATGCCAAACCGAACCACATAGCCCGCGGTACCGGCCGAGCGGGGCCAGGACAACACGGCGCGACGGCCATCTTTCGGGTCCCGCTCGACCGAGAAGCTGTCGACCGCGCGTGGACGGTCCCCGTTCCCGGACCCGAAAACGCGCAGCCCCGAGACAGCCAATGCGCCCCCGGGGACCGCCGTGTTCTCGAGGCGGATGAACCGCGCCTTCAGAGGCTTCTCAAATTCAAAGTACTCATGGGTGAGGTCCTCGTGCGGGGCGGTTCTGTCCACGAGGGTTTCCCAGATCTTTCCATCTTGTGAATAGAGCACCCGATAACGATGGCATACGCCAGGAACCCGGCCGAAAAGTCCTGCCTCGTGCTCCGCGAAATTCACCTGAAGGGCGTGGACCGTGCACGGTCGGCCCATGTCCGTTTGGAGCCACTCACCAGGGCCGCCGGTGGCTGCGGCCCAATACGTGCGTATATCCTCGTCGAAGGCCGCCTCGACCCCGTGGCCCGGTTGCGAGGAAGAGGCCCGGGCGGGAGTGCGGTTGGTCAGCAGCATCCAGCCGGCGAGCGTGGAGGCGGCGTGATCTCTCGGACCCGTCGGAAGGAGGTGAGGGTAGTCTCCCAATGCGGTGTTCGTGTACATCACCCCGTCTGCGTCGAACCCGGCCGGGTAGACGCCGAGTCGCCGCTCGAACATATGCTTGACGGAGATCCGGCTAGTCGCCACTCGCCAGAAGTTGCCGAAATTGTCGGTGAACGTGCTCCCGTGGCCCGCGCCCGCCGTGAAGCCCCGAGGCTTTGCGCATACGGGATTGTATGGTGCGTAATCGAAAGGCCCCATCGGGCTGGCGCCAACCACCACGCCGTCCGCGTAAGACGCGTACTCGGTGCCGGGGGCAGCGTACTGGAGGTAGTACCGACCCTTGTGCCTGGTCATCCATGGTCCTTCGATCCAGGGTCCTCTGACCTCCGGCGGCCTCGGCCCGTCCAGGATCTCGTTGTTCTCCCCGACGTTCTCCCATCCGTGGTCCCTGGTGTTCGACCGGAGGAGATCCGCCCTCGGCCCTTTTGCGTTGAACCCGTTCTCCACATCCAGTTCCTGAACGCGTATGGGGTCGGTTGGCGAGCAGCCCCAGTAGAAGTACAGTCTTTGATCGTCGTCGACGAAGAAGCAAGGGTCCCAGTTCGGGAAGTAGGAGTCGAGTTTCTTCCACTTGCCGGACCTCGGGTCGGTGCTCAGGTACATAGCGGCCTTGCTATCCCATGAGGAGGCCTTGAAGATCATCGTGTCGCCCAGCACTGCCGCGGTCGGCGCGTAGTCTTCGGAGGGTAGGGTGTCCATCGGTATCGGGACCCAGCTCACGAGGTCCGAGGAGCGCCAGTAACAGCCGGACTTGGACGCGAACAGGTAGTATTCGTCCTTGTAACGGACGATGGTCGGGTCAGCGGCTTCACGACGCGAGGGGCTGTCATCCGCTTCCTTCAGCATAAAACGGTAGGAGATGTTGACCGGGTTGCAGTAGGTGGTCGGGGTACTCCGTATTCGGGCTTTTTCGAGGCCTTTCCCATATCCCGCGGCGCCAATTGCTACCCAAGCCAAGGCTAGTAAAGCGAACGCTATTCGTACGTGTTTCATGAGCTGCTCCTCGGAGCTTCTAAGTGCTATGACGGGTTTCGCTGCCCCCGCTCAAGGTCCGTGGACCGCTGAACCGCCTTCTGGCCATAGAAGTGATCGTGATCCGGTCTATTATCCGGATCTATAATACGAAACGGCCTTCGAGGAGGCAACGAGCCGGCCGCAGAGGGGCAGCAACGATGCCGGTCGGTTCTCCGCGTGCGTGGAGGAGCATCGAGCTGATGCGCCTTCCGACCGACCGACGACCTTCCCGGCGGCAGGATGATTTCGGCTTGCGTTGTGTTTGCTCCGAGCCGCGCTAGACGTTTTGGCGGGCGCCAATAGCCATTAGGAGGCTCATGTCCAAGACTCTTTCAATACTGCTTCTTTCATTGTTCTCGTGCCTGCAGCTCGGCCAGGCGCGACCCGTCTCACCGCAGAAGCGCCCGGCTTCCGAGACTGCGAAGCAACGTCTCATCGTCCTTACAGATATCGAGAACGAACCGGACGACACCGAGAGCATGGTGCGCCTGCTCCTGTATTCCGATGTCATCGACATCCAAGGCATCATTGCAACCACCTCGATCCACATGAGAACGTCGGTTCACCCCGAGTCGATTCAAGCGGTGATCCGCGCTTACGCCAAGGTGCACAGCAATCTGGTAAAGCACGACGCTAATTACCCTGCCACCGACGTCCTCCAGGCGCTGGTTAAGCAGGGGCTGCCAGAATACGGCATGAAGGGAGTCGGTCCAGGCAAGGACTCAGAAGGGTCCGAGTGGATCATTCGGGTTCTGGAGGAGAACGACGATCGTCCTCTCTGGGTAACGGCCTGGGGAGGACCGAATACGCTCGCCCAGGCGCTCTACAAGACGCGGGCCACAAAGACGGCTGCGGAGCTGGAGCGTCTCGTCGCCAAGCTTAGGGTCTACACGATTTCCGATCAGGACGACAGCGGTTCGTGGATGCGGAAGACTTTTCCGACGCTCTTCTACATTGTCAGTCCGGGCGGGTACGGCGCCGGAACATGGACCGGAATCAACACGGTCGTCCCGGGGATCGACAATTCCACCATCAGCAACAAATGGCTGGCGGAGAACATTCAACAGGGGCATGGGCCGCTCGGCGCCCTATATCCGGATGTGGCGTACGGCATGGAGGGCGACACTCCGTCGTTCCTTGGGCTGATTCCTAACGGCCTCGGCAATCCGGAACATCCCGAGTGGGG
>RPQK01000728.1 GCA_003819755.1 Acidobacteriota bacterium
GCCGGCGGCTCTTCGTAGTTGTCGATTCCGTAGGGCGCGACCGAATAAGGAGTCCTCTGAAGCAGGATCGGGTAGGCCTGTGAGGCGTCCTTCGGCGCGTAGACGACCGTAAACAGACGAACGCCATCCCTCATCGGGATCATGTGCTCGTACTTGGTGTAGTTGGAGCGGTAGTACTGCTGGCGCTCCGCTGGAGATGATTTCTGTGTTCCCGGCTGGACGTACAGAGGAAGGGTGAACAGAACCAGCGCGAAGCAGACTCGAACCGCTAATCTCTTGCTCGATGTGAACATAGAGATTTTATAGCAGAAGGGAGGGCAGAAGGGGAGACAGGGTGGCCCCTTCTCCCCTTCGTCCCGCGCATTTACTTAGTGCCTTTTGCGGTGGGCTGGTTTTATACTCCGAGGACTTACAGGAGCTGCTTGAATGAAACTGCTACGAGTCTGCGGACTTGCATTATTTCTGTTCCCTCTTTTACAGGCGGAACCGGTTACCTTGTTTCAGAACCCGACGGTCAACGCCAGCCAGGTGGTTTTTGAGTATGCGGGGGATCTGTGGACGGTCCCGCGCGACGGGGGTGATGCCCGGCGACTGACGGTCGGCCAAGGGCAAGAATCGTTTCCGCGATTCTCGCCTGACGGCACGATGATCGCCTTCACCGGCCATTATGACGGCAATTTGGATGTCTACGTCATGCCCGCCTCGGGCGGCGTGCCGAAGCGCCTGACTTATCATCCCAACGCGGATGTCACAGCCGGGTGGTCGCACGATGGCAAGAAAATTCTGTTTGCTTCTGCGCGTAACAGCTACGCGGGTTTCCCCCGCCTGTTCACGGTTACGCTTGATGCCGCCTTCCCGCAAGAGCTTCCCTTGCCTATCGGAGAGCGCGGAGCCTTTTCACCCGACGGCAGCCGCCTGGCCTACGAGCCGCTTTTTCAGTGGCAGCCGGAGTGGAAACGCTACCGTGGAGGACAGACGGACAAGATCTGGATTGCCCGCCTGAGCGATTCCAGCATCGAAATGATTCCCCGCCAGAACTCGAATGATCGCTACCCGATGTGGATCGCCGACAAGATCTACTTCGTATCGGATCGAGACGGGTCCTACACCCTCTACGTTTATGATCCCGCCTCAAAACGAGTCGACCGGCTGATCCCCAACAATGGCCTGGACATCAAGTCGGCCAGCGCGTGGACCGGCGATGCGAAAAGCCGTCCGACGATCGCCTACGAGGAGTTCGGTTCGGTTTATCTGTATGACGTGAAGGACCGGAAATCCCGAAAGGTCGAGATCAGGGTGGCGGCCGACCTCCTCGCCGTGCGGCCGCGTTTTGAAAAGGTCTCCAGCCGGATCTACAGCTTCGGTATCTCCCCCACCGGCGCGCGGGCGGTATTCGAGGCGCGCGGCGAGATCATGACCGTACCGGCTGAAAAGGGCGATCCCCGCAACCTGACCAATACACCGGGTGTCAATGAGCGCCATCCGGCCTGGTCTCCGGACGGAAAGTGGATCTCGTATTTCAGCGATGAAAGCGGCGAATACGCCCTCCACATCAGGGACCAGAAGGGGGGCGGCGAGGTCAAGAAAATCGCACTCCCCGCGACCTTTTACAACTCGCAGGCCTGGGCACCGGACAGCAAGAAGATTGCCTTCACGAACAAGAAACTCGAACTGTGGTACGTCGAGGTCGAGAAGGGCGAACCGGTCAAGGTCGACAAGAACCCCTTCGGCCTGCGGTCGGACGTCATCGACCCGGCCTGGTCGCCGGACAGCAAGTGGATCGCCTACATTCGGCAGCTCGACAATCGACTCCGGGGCGTATTCCTTTATTCGCTGGAATCCGGGAAGTCCCACCAGGTGACGGACGGTATGAGCGATGCCCGGCACGTGGCCTTTGATCGGAGCGGTAAGTATCTCTATTTCACAGCCAGCACGAATCTCGGCCCGGCCTTCAGCTTCGCCGAGATGTCGACGTACCCATACCAGTCGTCGCGCAGCGTGTATGCGGTCGTCCTGCGAAACGACATCCCTTCCCCGCTCGCCCCGGAGAGCGACGAGGAAAAGTTGGACGAGGAGAAGAAAGCAGATAAGAAAGACGAAACGAAAGGTGATGAAAAAGCCTCAGAGACGGCTGACGCCAAGAAACCGGAGGACGGGAAACCGGCCAAGGACGAGAAGGCTGAGGGCAAGAAAGGACCCGAGCCCACCCGTATCGACCTGGAGGGGATAGACCAGCGGATCATCGCCCTTTCGATCCCGTCGCGCAACTACGTCGGGCTGACGGCCGGCAAGGCCAACCTGATCTTCATCCTGGAGTTTCCTCCGGGAGGTTCGGGGGGGCCCGGACCGTCCGGCTTCACGGTACACAAGTACGACCTCGAAAAGCGGAAGCTCGACAAAGTGATGGATGGCCTGAGCGCATTTGAGGTATCGGCGAACGGCGAAAAGGTCCTTTACAGGTCCGGTTCCCAGGGATCGCCGACCTGGGTGATTGCCGCGCTGGCATCGCTCGGCGGCGGCGCAGGAGCACCCGGCGCCCCTGGCGGCGGCGCGCGTCCGGGCGGAAATGGGCCGGGTGGAGACGGCCCCAAGACCCTGAGAGTCGACCAGATGGAAGTGTTCGTGGACCCCAAGGCCGAGTGGCGGCAGATGTACCACGAGGTCTGGCGCGGGGAGCGCGACTTCCTCTACGATCCGAACGCCCACGGCCTCGACCTCAAGATGGCCGAGAAGAAGTACGAGCCGTATCTGGATGCCGTGGCGCACCGAAGCGACTTGAACTATCTCTTCACGGACATGCTGAACCAGCTGACCATCGGCCACATGTTCATCAGGGGCGGGGATATCCCGAACCCGAATTTCGTCGGCTGTGGATTGCTCGGCTGCGACTACGCCCTCGACAACGGCAGGTACCGCTTCGCGAAGGTATTCAATGGGGAAAACTGGAATCCGGATCTGCGCGCGCCGCTGACCCAACCGGGCGTCAACGTCAAGAACGGGGAGTACCTGCTCGCGGTCAACGGCCGTGAACTGCGCTCCACCGACAACGTGTACGGCTTTTTCGAAGCGAAGGCCGGCAAACAGGTATTGATCAAGGTGGGGCCAAACCCGGACGGCACCGGCGCGCGGGAAGTGAACGTGGTTCCGGTGGCCAGCGAGAGCGGGCTCCGTAACCGGGACTGGATCGAGAGCAATCGCCGGAAAGTCGATCAGCTAAGCGGCGGCCGCCTGGCCTACGTCTACGTGCCTAATACCGGGGGAGGTGGGTACGACAGCTTCAACCGCTACTTTTTCTCCCAGACGCACAAGCAGGGCGTGGTCGTCGACGAGCGGTTCAACCAGGGAGGCTCTCTGGCTGACTACATCGTCGAATATCTGACCCGTCCGCTGCTGAATATGATCTACTTCCGTGAAGGAGCGGATATCCCGACGCCACTGGGCGCGGTTTACGGACCGAAGGCCATGATTATTAACGAACTGGCGGGCTCAGGCGGAGACGCCCTGCCCTGGTATTTCCGAAAGATGAAGGTCGGCCCGCTCGTCGGGAAACGTACGTGGGGCGGGCTCGTCGCCTCGTTTCCCGCGCCCCAGCTCATGGACGGCGGAATCGTCACGGCGCCGGACGCCGCCATCTACGGACTGAACGGAGAATGGGAAGTCGAGAACACCGGCGTCGGCCCGGACATCGAGGTGGAGCACGACCCCGCCGCCTGGCGGCAGGGGAAAGACCCGCAGCTCGAGCGGGCCGTCGAATACCTGTTGGAGGAGCTCAAGAAGAATCCTGCACCGCAGCCCAAACGGCCGGCTTTCCCGAATTATCATGCGAAGCCGATTTCGTAAAGCGTTATCCACGAATTACACGAATTACACGGATTACACGGATTAACGCCAGGTTAATTCGTGTAATTCGTGTTACAACCGTAACACTTGATCGCGCCGCGCGTGCAAGTTTGGTTCTGCGCGGCTGTAATTAGTAGTGATATTGAATTTGGTTCAATTTCTTTCAACCGTCTTTTGTCAGATGTTCGAGGGTGGCGGCACGCGCGCTCTGAAGTGTGCTGATCAGAATATCGAA
>RPQK01000729.1 GCA_003819755.1 Acidobacteriota bacterium
CTCGTCGGTCCAGATGTGTTTGGCCTCAACGACGGGTACGTGCCATCCTTCGTCAAGCAATACTCTAATCTGCGAGAAGTGATCGTGGCCGCCGCCAGGGAGTATGCCCGGGAGGTTCGCGAAGGGGAATTCCCGCAGCCCAAGCGGGAATCGGAACCGGTTTCGACCACGCCTGCCCGGGAAAAATAGTCAAAACTGAGACGGTCAGCTCGCACGAGAGAAATCATGCAGGTCATCAAGACAATTCGCGAAATCAGGGAAGCAGTTTACACGGCGCGCCAGGCCGGAAAAACAGTTGCCCTGGTCCCTACCATGGGGGCTCTTCACGAAGGGCACGGACACTTGATTGAGCGGGCTCGCCGGGAATCCGAGACCGTGGTTGTCTCAATATTCGTCAATCCCCTTCAGTTCGGCCCGGGTGAGGACTACGGGCGCTATCCTCGTACTCTCGACAGCGACCTGGACTTCTGTCAGAGCCTTGACGTCGATCTGATCTTCTGTCCTGACCCACCCGAGCTCTATCCCCAAGGGCAAAAGACGTTTGTCGAGGTGGACGAGATTCCTCGAGAACTGTGCGGGCGTTCGCGCCCCGGACACTTTCGTGGAGTGGCGACCGTGGTCCTTAAGCTCCTCAACATTGTTCAGCCCGACCGGGCTTACTTCGGTGAAAAGGACGCACAGCAGCTGCGAGTGATTGAGCAGATGACCGCAGACCTCAATGTCCCGGTCGAGATTGTGGCCGTACCGACCGTGCGTGAGCCGGACGGCTTAGCTATCAGTTCCCGGAACCGTTACCTGAGTCCCGACCAACGCCAGTCGGCCACGGTGCTGTACCGGGCTCTGAATGCCGCTCACCAGGCGCTCTGCGCGGGTGAGCGCGAGTCAGTCAAGGTTCTGGCGGCCAGCCAGGCGGTCTTGGACCAGGATCCGATCGTCCGTAAAGAGTATCTGGAGGTCGTCGATGCCGGGTCGATGAGTCCGGTAACGACAGTGAACGGGCCTGTTCGCATTGCGGGTGCCGTCTGGATTGAGAAAACCCGCCTGATTGACAACCTTTACTGGAAAGGGGAATGACTCGATATGGAGGACGATGTGCAACTCCAAGATCCATCGTGCCACACCTCCTCGCCGCACTCAAAAGGACTCTTTCGACACCTTCGCGTCGTGCGCGGCTCTGTGAAAAGGCGTCGCCTGTTGAAAATCTCACCATTTCCACTGAATCCGCTGTTGAAGATCACAACTGAGCGCTGAAGCCCGGTCAGAAGGCATTTTGCTTCGCTGGTCAGAGGCCCGCCGAAGCGGTTGTGTAGATTTGTTAAACACTTCTCTTTGCCATTCAAATCTATAAGTATAGTCATTGCAGTTACTTATCTCATTTGATTGAATTGGTCATGGAATTGCTTACTACCTTGGCGGGTTTACAGGAGTCTGAAGCATGAAGAGGGAGAAAAGAAGCAATCATCCACCAACAAGAGACGGATTCCTCGAGTGCGTCTGGATGCTCGCCAGGGTGATTGACTTCAAGCTCTGTGACAGGGAGTACGAGTGCGAGAACTGCTGGCTGGACAGGGGCATCCGGGAATCCGGGAATCCCCGTGTGCCGGCTGCGTCAGCACGGGCGAGCGGGAATGTGGAACGGTCGGCCGCCTGGGATCCGGTTACGGTGAGCGTTCGGGGCTACAGCGTTCCGAGCGGCCTTTTCTATCATCCGCGCCATGCCTGGGCACGTATTGAAGACGGAGGTCGGGTCAGGGTGGGCCTGGATGATTTCGGCCAGAAACTGGCGGGCCGCTTTTACTCGGTTCTCCTCCCGTCGCCCGGGTCGGAAGTAGGCCCGGGGTGCAACAACTGGCGGATTGTCCACAGTGCCGGAGAAACGGTGCTGACGGCGCCCATTCGAGGTGTCGTGGAGGAGCGGAACAGTCGACTGTCCCAGCTGCCCTCACTCGTGAACCGGGATCCGTACGGCAGTGGGGCGGCTTTTGTGATCAAACCCGTCGACCTCGTCGGTGATTTGAAGGGTCTGTACTACGGTCGACAGGTCGAACGCTGGTGCGAGAACGAAATCGAGACGCTGCACAGCGAACTGTTGAAACTTATGGAGAGACACGCTCCCGTACTGGGTCAAACGCTTCAGGACGGCGGTGTGCATATTGCGGATTTGTCGGCCGAGATAGGCGCACAGGAGCTCCAGCGCCTGATTGATCGATTTTTGTCTTTGTCGGCGTCTCCGCTTTCCGCGCGTGATCAGTCGGAAGGCGAGGGACGAGGAACAGAACGGAGGAAGTAACATGGTTGCCGTATTCGTCGTTGCCACTTTCATCACTTTTATACTCATTGACGGCGCGCTGCAGTGGTCCAAGGCCCGCAAACAGAAGCTGCTGCAGGCCCAGGTCCGGGAAGCGGGAACCGGCGTGCAGCTGGCGCTGGCGCCAGAAACCGTGGCGGCTCCTACGGGGCTGTTCCTGGATCCCGGCCACACGTGGCTTTCTCTGGACGCTTCAGGTCGTTCCAAGATCGGCGCCGATGCCTTCGCCCCGGTGGTTATGGGGCGGATTGACAGCGTGGAATTGCCGGAGGCCGGCAAAACCGTCACCCGAGGAGAAAGACTATTTGCTGTCAGCCAGGCGGGACGCAAGGCGTACTTCACAGCCCCCGTTGATGGAGTTGTGACGGCGGTCAATTCCAGCGTCGCCCGCGAGCCGGCCCTGCTCAAAGCGGACCCATATCAGCGCGGCTGGGTCTGCGTCCTGAATCCCACCAATCTCGCAAGAGACCTCAAAATGCTGATGGTCGGCGAGGAAACGAAGGATTGGATTCGCCGTGAGATCGAGCGATTCAGAGAGTTTTTCTCTCATCGTGCCGTCCACAATCTGGCGCTCGGACACGTGATGCAGGACGGGGGAGAAATCACGGGGGGAGTGCTGGAAATGCTCGATGACCAATCCTGGAAGCTCTTCTCCCAGGAGTTTCTCCGCGACGCGTCCTGTGCTGATCGTTGAAGGCCCCGGACAAAGCCGGCCGTGTAGCCGGTTTTCGCTGACCGGCGACCGCTGACAGGTCAGGCAGTCAGCAGGAGCCGGAGCCGAGACGAGCAAAAGGTTCCTTAACAAACTGAATATCTGAGGACCGGCGGTCAGAGCTGCCGGTCGGCTACGGAGGATGTCTTCATGTCTGCAAAACGGAGCCAGCAAAAGAGAGCGATTCTGCTGGACACCACTCGTTGCGTCGGGTGCGGCGCCTGCTACCAGGCGTGTCAGGAACAGAATCAGCAGGTGCACCCGAGCGCCGATTTTCTGAAGGAAGATCTGGGCGCCCGGACCTTCACTGTGGTCAACAACCGCGGTGGCCGATACGTTCGTCGCCTGTGTATGCACTGCGAAGAACCGACCTGTGCTTCGGTCTGCCCGATTGGAGCCCTGGAGAAGACGGCGGCAGGCCCAGTCATCTACCACGAGGATAAGTGCATGGGCTGTCGCTATTGCATGCAGGCATGCCCGTTCGGTGTGCCGCGCTATGAATGGACGAGCGCTACGCCCTTGATACGAAAATGCAACATGTGCGCCGGCCGTCAGGCCAAAGGACAGGCTACGGCCTGTGCCACGGTTTGCCCGACCGGAGCCACACGGTTCGGCGATCGCGCGGAGATGATCCAGGAGGCGCAACGCAGAATTCAGGCCGAGCCCGATCGCTACTTCAACCATGTCTACGGTGTGAGCGAAATCGGCGGGACCTCGGTGCTCGTAATTTCTGACGTCTCTCCGGAACGGCTTGGTCTTCCGACGAAGATAGGTAACCAGCCGCTTCCCCAGCTCACCTGGAATGTGCTCGAAAAGATTCCCACTGCGGTCGCCTGCGGCGGAGTTCTGTTGAGCGGGATCTGGTGGATCACCAACCGTCGAGAAGAAGTGGCCCGAGCCGAGGGGAAGAAGGAAAAGCACTGACCGCTGACGGCTGACAGTTGACGAACCAGCGGTCGCGTCAGTCACGATACGGTTAGTTTGGTCAGATTGTCAGCGATTAATGAGGAATCAACGATGAAGACGAAGTTACAACTCCCACAA
>RPQK01000730.1 GCA_003819755.1 Acidobacteriota bacterium
AAGCTGCCTCGCGGATCCATGACGTCCCCCGAGGCCACGAACAAGTCCTTCCAACCGTCGTTGTTGAGATCGAAAATCCCGTTGCTCCAGCCTGTTTTTGGGCGGGTAAGCATCGCGAGATTGCTCGACGAGGTGATCTCTTCAAACAGGTTATTGCCCAGATTGCGGAAAAAAGGCATGGTCTCGTTCGTCAGCGCGGCCTCGAAAACGTCCGGCTTGCCGTCGTTGTCTGTGTCCTTGGCGTCGACTCCCATTCCCGAAACGACCGCCCCGGAATAGGTGTAGGCCACCCCCGCTTCAAATCCGATTTCCTTGAAAGTCCCGTTTTTCTGGTTGTGGAACAGGAAGGCCGGTTCGGTGTCGTTGGCGACAAACAGATCCATCCAGCCGTCGCCGTCATAGTCCTCGACACCAATCCCCATGCCTTTTCCGATGTGCTTGCGGATGCCCGATGCTACCGAGACGTCCTTGAAAGTCCCGTCGCCATTGTTGTGATAGAGAGAGTTGGGAAGGCCGCGATAATGTTGCGGATGGCAGTAGTCCGGATGACCGGCCGGGCCGCAGATCGGCTCGATTTTCGGGTCCCACACGCAGTAGTTGGAGACAAACAGGTCGAGCCAGCCGTCCTTGTCGTAATCGAAGAAGGCCGCAGCGACCGACCAAAGAGTCCCGTACTGCGGATCCGGATTCGCCAGCCCGGCGATTTTCGTCACTTCCTGAAAACGCCAGTTGCCTTCGTTTCGGTAGAGCAGGTTCTCACGCAAGCCGGGCACAAACAGGTCCTGATCACCGTCGTTGTCGAAATCCGCCACCGCCACGCCGTTGGTGTATCCGCGCCCCTGCACCCCCGCCTGGACTGTCATGTCTTCGAACTTCCAGTCGCCCAGGTTCCGGTAGAGCCGGTTGTAGTACATCTCCGCTGATTTCTGCAGGCCGGGCATCGTTGCGCCATTCACCGCGTAGATATCGAGAAGTCCGTCATTGTCGAAATCGGCCAGAGCCACTCCGGACACCATTGTCTCCGGCTGATGCCGATGGTCGGTGCGGCTAGGCTCGGTCACGAATTTTATCGTCGGGATAGACATGAGATCGAAGACGATCGGATCGAAGACGTTATTAGCAAAGGCCCACAAGATTGCGGCCGGCAGGATAACGGCAGCTATCGGGCTCTTACGAATGACTTTCAAATTTGCTCTCCTTGCATGGCCTACCCGAGTGCGGAATGCGGATTGCGGAGTGCGGAATCAAAACCGAGGCTGCCGCAATGCTCGGGTTTTGATTCCCGGCAGTTCGTCCTCATTCCGCAATCCGCAATCCGCAATCATCCCTTCGGCTCCTCCACCTTCAGGACCTGATCGACTTTGACTTCCCCGAGCGTCTGCGTCTTTCCGGACGGCCACCGGATTTCAATGCTCTTGATCACTTTCTCTTCCCCGAGCCCGAAATGAATGCGACGATCACTCGCCGACATAAAACCGACACTAACTGAGACGTGGCTGTAAAGTTTGCGCCCTGACCCGGTCGTCAGCTTCAGCTTCGTGCCGATCGCATCCCGGCTGCTTGCCGTTCCAGCCAGATCAAGGAGCAGCCAATGACTGGAACCGTTGCCGGAATTGAGCATGATCCTCGGGCGCTCATTGAGCGAGGTGACGATCAGGTCCTGCCAGCCGTCGTTGTTCAGGTCGGCGAAGGCGGAGCCCCGCTGGTAGCCCACCCGCGCGAAGTCGGGGCCAAGGGTACTGGAGACGTCGGTAAAATTCTTGCCGGTCTGGTTTTGCCACATCGTGTCGCTCTGCGCCGGATTCGGAGATCCGACGTAGTCCACGTGGCCGTTGGATGAATAGATGTCTTTCCAGCCGTCGTTGTCGTAGTCGATAAACCCGTTACTCCACCCGGAAAACCGGCGGCTGAGAGTCGCGACATTGGTGGTCGGGCTGACGTATTCGAAATACTCGCCCTTCTCATTGTGGAACAGCGCGAAGATCTGAGACTGCAGATTGTTGTAGAAGACGTCCACCCAGCCGTCGTTGTCGTAATCCTTCACGTCGCAGCCCATGCCCGACACGATCGCCACGGCCTCGTTGTACGCGACTCCGTAGAGCAGCGAAGATTCCTCGAAAGTGCCGTTACCCCGGTTCAGGAAGAGGAAATTCTGGATCGTGTCGTTCGCCACGAAAACATCGACCTTATCGTCGCCGTTGAAGTCCGCGATGCCGATTCCCATTCCCTTTCCGGCCGCACTCGCGAACCCGCTCCTCGCGGTCACATCCTCGAACTTCCCGTTCCCGAGATTCCTGTAGAGCGTGTGCGGAACGCTGACGACCGTGGCCGGGTTGCAGTAGAACTCGTTCTTTTCGTGCACACACGGCTTGTCGGTATTCGGGTTCCAATAGGTGTACTGGGATACCACCAGGTCGAGCAACCGGTCGTTGTCATAGTCGAAGAAAGCGGCACAGACACTCAGCAAATCCTTCGGTTTGCCGTCCAGCCCGGACCCGGCCGTGACTTCCGTGAAAGTCCCGTCGCCGTTGTTCCGGTACAGCGCGTTGGGTCCCGCGTTGCATATGAACAGATCGGTATCCCCGTCGTTATCGTAGTCCCCGGTGGTCACTCCAAAGCAGAAATCGAGATTCGCGCCCGCCACGCCGGCCTTCTCGGTGACATCTTCGAATGTCCCGTCTCCCTTGTTGCGCAACAGGCAGTTGTAGAAGGACGAATCGGTCTTCTTCAGCTCCGGCAGCTTCGCGCCATTTGTGAAAAACAAGTCCTGCTTGCCGTCCCGGTCGTAGTCCAACACGGCGATTCCCCCGCACATGGGCTGGGGGAAGTACTTCCTCCCGGTGAAGTTGTTGTTGGAGGTGTAGCTGAACTTGGAACGGGCGGCAACGTCGGTGAAACGAATCAGCCCGGCGGCCGACTGGACAGCATCAGGATTGATCAAAAAGCCGAGGCAAGCCAACAGGCCGGCCGCAGCGAGGAACAACCGTGTAGTCACGCTTGAGCAAAAACCCGGGCTTCTCGCCCCAAGACCCTTTCGTCGCCGTTTCGCGGATTCCATTCTAGTCGCTGCAGCACTTTTGAGGCAACAAAGACAGACAAGGAGACGGGGAGACAAGGAGACAAGGAGACAAGGAGAGTGGTGGCATAAGCGGTTTGAGCTGGGAGGTCAGAACCTTGTCTCCCGGTCTGTCTTACCAGAGGTAATTCTGGCTCCGGCGGTTGGCGCGATCGATGACCCGGACGATGTATTCGCGAGTCCGGGGAAAATCGACGTTGTCCAGGAAATTGCTTTGCGGGTGGGCGGAGGTCGCGCTGATCCAGCGGGCGACGCGGGTATGTCCTGCATTGTAGCGCGCCAGGCCGTAAGGCCTGGGGTCGGGAAGATGGCGGTACATGTCCAGAGAATCGCGCAGGTACCAGCAACCGACTTCGATATTATGTTCGGGCTGGAGGAGCATCGCCGGGTCGTAGAGCGTGCGTTTGCCCTGCCGCTCCCAAAACTCGGCGCCGACCGCAGGCTTGATCTGCATCAGGCCAAGCTCTCCCTTCTTGCCCCTTGCCTCGGCGTCAAATCGGCTCTCCTCGTGGACGAGTGCCTTGACGAGGTGGAAACTCAGTTTGTAGCGGGTGCAGTGCTTCCGAATGAGAGAGTCGTATCGTACAGTGCGCCAGTGGGCGAAGCCGAGAGTCACCACGGGGGCAAGTACAAGCAGCACCAGAAGTGCAGCAGCCGTCCTCCTCATAGGCGAACTTTATCATGAAAAGCGGCGTCTGACGGAACCAACCGCTCACCCGCAGGGGACGATCACTTCGATCCCGGGATCGTAGACCCGGAGAGTGACGGGCAACCGGCTGACGACATCCCCATCCATCTGCACCGGGAGATCCCGAACGGCTGGGATCTCGACTGTCCGGGCCTTTGCGTACGTCACATCGGGAAATCGGACGTGGCTGCCTCTAAAGGCGGCGAGCAGGTAACGGACGTATCTCCACCGACGCCGGCCTTGGAAAAGGCAGACGTCCAGGTAGGGATCTTCGAGGTCGGCCGAGGG
>RPQK01000731.1 GCA_003819755.1 Acidobacteriota bacterium
ACTCGCCACAATACGGCGAGTCACTCAACCGCCGCTGAGTCAGGCGCCACTCAACCCGTCAGCGGTCAGCCGTCAGCTGTCAGCTGTCAGCCGTCAGCCGTCAGCCTGTCTACATCGTCTCGGTAACCTTCTTCAGCCCTTGGGGGTGGTCGGCATTCAGGCCTCTGGCCTGGGCGAGAGCCATGGCGAAGAACTGGCCGGGTATGACAGTCACCAACGGCGTCAGCCATTCGGGAAGGCCCTCTGGAATCGGGAACGCAAGGTTCGCATCGGCCAGCAGATCGGCGTCGTCGGAGATGGTCAGCAGTTCCGCCTCCAGGCGCTTGAGAGTCACGACCAACTGGCGGATGTCATCGATGACCGCGCCGCTGGGCGCCACCAGCATGATTGGAAATCCGCGATGGACCATAGCGATCGGGCCGTGGTGGAAGTCCGCTGAAGAGTAAGGCTCGGTTATCGTACGGGTCAACTCTTTGATCTTGAGAGCCACTTCAAAGGCCGTGGCGTAATTGAACCCCCGGCCGATGACCACGCAGTGGGACATATACCGGTAGCGTTCCACACGGTGCAACTCGGCCAGGATCGGCGGAAAGGTCCGCTCCATGATCACCGGGAGCTTGTGCAGTTCGTTCAGCCGGTCGCGATCATTCTCCAACGCTGCTGAGAGCAGGGCCAAAGCGCCAAGTGACAAGGTGTAGGTCTTGGTTGCCGCAATCGACTTCTCGGGGCCGGCGCCCAGAGGAATCAAGTGCTCAGCCGCACTCGCCAAAGGCGACTGGGGGTCGTTCGTGATCGCGATCGTCGCCTGGCCCTGGCGCCTCGCCTCCGCAAGGACTCCGACTATGTCGGGGGATTGCCCCGATTGGGAGATGCCGATGACAAGCGCCCGGGCAAGGCGAGGAGGACGCTCGTACATCGTCAGAAGCGATGCTGTCGCCAACGAGACCGGCAGGCGGTTGTGATAACCGAAGAGATACTGCGCGTAGCGGGCCGCGTTATCGGAACTGCCTCGCGCGGCCAGAACGACATAGTCAAAACAGTACGGACGATCACCGGCGTCCTCCCCCTTGTTGCGTAGTGATTGGGCCAGCTCGAATACTCTCTCGGTCTCCGACTGCAGCAAACGGTCAAGGACCTCGGGTTGTTCTCGAATCTCACTTTCCAAAAAGGAGGATGGTCGCTGAGTGGTCATGTTCTTCCTCGGTGAAGCGGTGAAGCGCAAAACAGCCGTCCGGTTCGTATTATATGCTAAGCGAAAGGTTTACCATGACCCAACGCATCCTGTCCGTCCGTGAGCTCAACCGGGCAACGCTCGCCCGCCAGATGCTTCTGAAGCGCGACCGCTTATCTGTTCCTGCAGCTATAGAACGCCTGGTTGGCCTCCAGGCTCAAGTTTCATCGGCCCCCTTTATCGGCTTGTGGACGCGACTGTGCGATCTTGGTCGGGAGGCTCTTGGGGAGCTGATTGAGAACCGCACGGTGGTCAAGGCCACGTTCATGCGCGCTACGCTTCACCTGGTGACCGCCGAAGACTACGTCCGATTCCGCACAACTCTCCAGCCAATGCTGACATCAGCGGGCAATGCCATCGCTAAACGGCGCAGCGGGGAGTTCAATCTTGAAAAGGTGCTGGCCGAGGCGCGGCGCTACATAGGTGAGAAGCCGCGCACCTTCGCCGAGATCAGTGTCATGGTCGGGGAATGGGCGCCAGACGCGGACGTCGGCGCCGCTCGTTACTCCGTGCGGACCCATCTTCCCCTCGTTCAAGTGCCTGTTAGCGGCGGATGGGGTTACCCCAGCAAACCAGAATTCGCGCTGGCCGACTCCTGGCTGGGCCGGCCAGTCTCGACGAGTGACAACCTGAGACAGCTGGTCTTCAGGTATTTGGCCGCTTTCGGCCCAGCTTCGGCCACCGATATGCAGACCTGGTCCGGGTTGCCGAAACTGAAAGAGACGTTTGAAGAGCTGAGACCTGAACTGAAGACGTACCGCGACGAGAATCGGCGCGAATTGTTCGACCTGCATGACGGTCCGATCCCGGACAGTGACGTCCCGGCTCCCGCGCGGTTTCTGCCGGAATACGACAACCTCCTGCTATCGCACACCAATCGCACCCGCGTTATCCCCGATGAACATCGCTCTAGAGTGTTTCTACCGGGACTGCGGGTCCGGGGCACGATCCTGGTTGACGGTTTCGTGGGCGGCGCGTGGAGAGTCGACAAGGAGAAGAATGCTGCCATCCTGGTTATAGAGCCGTTCGTGAAGCTAACCCGGGGGGATCGTGCGGCGCTCAACGAGGAGGCCGAAAAGCTGGTGCGTTTCCTGGAACCGCAAGCCAAATCCTTCGGGATCAAAGTGGAGGAGTAAGCGTCTGTTGGGAGCGCAGGCGTCTCGGCAGCGCTCCCCGGGCGTTAATAACGGTTAGCTTGCCGTAATGTCGTTGCCAAGCGGGCGGGCGCGGAGAGAGACTGAAGGCGGGGCGTAAGTCCGGGAGTCTCCGCCATGAAGAGAATCTTGCTTCCAGTTTTGCTCTGCGCTTCGTTTGCACTTGCTTCGGCTCAAATCCCGGTTCAACTCGGTTCGAAGCCTTGGATCTTCATCCTGTGTAAATTCGCGGGGAACGACTCGGAGCCGACGACGATTGCCAGGTACGAGTCACTCTTGTCGGAGGAGTATCCCGGTCTCGGTCACTACTTCCGCGAGATCTCCCAAAATCAGATGAACCTCTTCGGGAGCCGGGTGATTGGCTGGTACACCTTGCCCCGCACCCAGCCCGAATACCTGACGTCCGGACGTTTTGACCTCACTAAAGCGCTTAATGACGCGGTCGCCGTAACCGACAAGGACGTCTACTTCCCCAACTATTACGGAATTGCTTTGGTTTTCAACGACTTTCTGGCGCCAGCGGTACCTGCGGCCTACAGGAAGACGATGGGATATGGCGAACCTGTCCAAGCCAGAATTGACGGGATCTCACGCCGATGGGGCGTCACCTGGCTCCCGGCCGAGCACCGTCACACGGTCTTCGGGCACGAAACGAACACCCTTCATCACACGCAGGCTCACGAAATCGGACACGCGCTCGGACTTCCCCATTCCTCCGGCGCCTACGGCGACACGTACGACAATTTCTGGGATCTCATGAGCTACTACGGGGCCGGTTCCATCAGCCACCCCGACTTTGGCCTCCTCGCTATTCACCCGATTGCGTATCACAAACATCTGCTGGGCTGGCTTTCACCCGAGCAGAAACTGACGGTTTCGCCGGGCGAACAGAAGACGGTCGAGCTGGTTTGCGGGAGCCTGGATTTTCCAGGAGTCAAGATGATCCGCGTATCCTTCCCCGGATCACCTGGTCTCTTTTACACGATCGAGTCTCGGAAGCAGTCGGGGTACGACGCCAATCTGACGGGTGAAGCGGTGATCATCCACGATGTCGATCCAAACCGCTCGGAAATAACCAAGAACGGCTTCGTTTCGGACTGGCGCCCGGCACATGTGGTGGATCCAGACAGAAACGGATACACCGGCGACGAAGGAACGATGTGGCGCCCGGGCGAGGTCTTTTCGGACGTTGAAAGAGGGATCTACGTTCTGATCGGAGATAAGACCGAGAACGGTTACCAGGTGACAGTCAGCAACAATGTCCAGGGCTTCTCCGATTTCGTCAGCGGGGGAGGGATGAGTTCGACTCTGGTGCTCGTCAATCCCTCGTCCAGCCACCCGGTCGAAGGAAACGCCCGAATGATTTCGTCAGCGGGTGAGCCTCTTTCCACCGTCGTGAACGGGGCGGCGGCGAGTGGGGAATTTGAGATTTCGGTGGAGCCGGACGGCGTCGGTCTCTTCTCGACCAACCCAGCCGGCGCTTTGCAGCTTGGGTCGTTGGCTCTTGGCAGCAGTTCACCGCTGGCCGCCTCGCTCCTCTTTGAAGGGCCCGCGGGGGCAGCAGCCGTGCCCGGGCAGACGGTTCCCCGAACGAGCGCGCTGTTGCCGAGCTTGCCTGGTTCCACGGGACTTCGCAGTGGCGTAGCTATCTCGAATCCGAGATCTGA
>RPQK01000732.1 GCA_003819755.1 Acidobacteriota bacterium
CCATCGTACTTCGATCGCCCCACTCGGCAAGCAGCCGGACCGCGTTATCCCGGACCTCCGGGTCGTCATCACGCAGGGCCGCCCTGACGGCTTGCATGGCATTCGGCCCACCCAGCCGGGCCGTAATTCTAAGGAGTTGATTACGAGCCTCGGCCGGCTGTCCTGCCATGGCGACGAGAAGCGGCTGGACTTTCTTTTCGGGGTCCGGGTTGCGCTGGGCAACCGTCTGGACAGCCTGCTCCGCCGCGGACTGCTCGCGCGGCGTTCCCGCCTTGAGCATCAGACCGATGAGCTGAGGGAGTTGATCAGGACCGGCAAGGTCATCTACTGCGCGCCACGATTCCAGACGGACGGAAGGGTCCGAATCCTGCGTGCCGGCAATGGCTTCCGGCAGGGCAGGCTTATACTGTCGGCTCGCCAGAATCCGAATCGCCGCGATCCGCAGCTGCGGGTCACCACCCTTCAGATATTTCGCGATTGCCGGGTCAACTCCGGGCCCCCGGAGAAGCCTCGCGCTCTCGGAGGCGGTGCGACTCTCCTCCTGATCCCCCTTGATCGACTTAAACAGCGGATCCACGGTGCTTTCGTTGCCCAATGTACGCAAAGCCCGGATTGCCGCCAGACGCGCGGCCAGGCCGGAGGATCTCAACAAACCGGTCAATGCTGAAAGAGCCGACGGATCGCCCCGCAACTCGAGACTGCTCACCAGCAAGAGTTGGCTGACCGGCTTCGAGGTCGGGATGGCTCCGACCAGCGCCGAGGTAACGCCTGCGCCCTCCAGCTGGTTTGCGAAGCGAGCTCCCGCATTCCTGATCACCGGGTTTTCGCTCTGGATCGCCGCGATCAGAGCCGGAACCGCGCCGGTCCCGTCCGATCTCACCAGGCCGCCAAGAGCAGCCGCCTGCACGCCCGGAGGCTGGGTCGGCGCGGCGAGATCCCGGTAGATCTGCGCCGCCGATGCCTTATTGCCGGAGGCAAGGAGAGAATCGGCGGTGAGGAGGCAGGCATCCGCCCATACAGGCTGAAAGCGAGCCGGAACACTGAGCGATTTGAGCGCCCTCACAGCTTCCTCTCCCCCGATACGCCCGATCGCAGCGATCGCCGACTCGACATCCCCCGGGTCCTGGTCTTTAACGAGTGCCGCCAGAAAAGGCAGCGAGGTCCGATCGCGCAAATGCCCCAGCGTGTTGATCGCGTCGCGCCGTTCCTCGCCGGTGAGTGTCGGTAGTCGGTCGCGAATCAGGCGCGGGACCTCCGGACAAGGCAAGACCTGGAGTGCCGCAAGAGCTGCATGTGAGACTTCACGGTCGGGGACGAGCTGGGCCAGGGGCAGGGCGCTCTTGCACGATGCGACGCGGGGCAACAGCAGTGCAGCGGTCTGCTTGGCGGCCGCTGTCGCTTTGCGCGAGCCCAGGACTTGGAGCAGGGTCGACTCGATCGCTTCCCGGCCTTTGGCGTCCGCTTTTCGTATTTGTTCGGCGACGACATTGAAGGCGCTGCGATCCTGCCCATACTCATACTTCAGCATAGCGTCGATCGAAGGCTGGCCTTCCTGAGCAAGAACGAGGCAGACCGGGGAAAGAATCCATAACGCCGTCAATACGACGGCTCCGCCTATGCAGTTAGACATTGTCCTCATGATGACTCCGTGCGAATGAGCTCTCGAGACTAAAGGTGCCAGGGACTGCGCATCGGGCGGTAAAGCATGGCCTGAGCACTAACGTCTTCAATCACCTTTTCCTCGGCAGGGTTCCAGCGCAGTTTGCGCCCTAGCTGCATGGAGATGTTGAGCAGGTGGCAGATCGTGGCCGAGTGATGCCCGACTTCGACCGGCGCCATGGGCTTTTGCCGGGTCTTCATGGCGTTCAGGAAGTCCCGGTGATGACCTGGGCTGCGTCCGAGCTGGATCTCGTTGGGACCGATCACTTCTTTCAGGAGGGAAGCCGGTTCTGCTTCGAGATTGCCGCCGTGAACGTGGATGAAGACCCAACCGTCGGTTCCCTCGAACTTCACGCCCCTTGGCTGGTCGCCGGTCCCTATCATGCGGACACCATTGGCGTACTTGCACTCGAAGTTGAAGTTGAAGAACGTGCTGAACAAGTCGCTCTCCGGGACGACGCCGTGAGCCTCGTACTCGATCGGAGTGGTGTCATCCGTTCCGTTTCCGAGCTGGGCAAGGTCAATCACGTGCGCTCCTCGATCCGTCATTTCGCCGCCCCCGTATTCAATGATGAACCTCCACCGGAAATGGCAGCGCTTCTCGGTGTACGGAAACCAGGGCGTGTGGCCCAGCCACATGTCGTAGTTGAGGGCGTCCGGCACCGGCATCGGAGGATGAGGCGCCCTATCGCTGAGCACCTCGAGGTGATGCGGCTCGGAGCAGGGCAGGTTGATCCGCATCGTCTGCAACTTGCCAATGCGGCCATTTCTCACCAATTCGCATGCGTACCGGGCGTTCGGCCTGGAGCGTTCATGGCTCCCGGTCTGCAGCACACGGCCATATCGCTTTACGGTGTCGAAAAGGGCGCGGCCCTCGGCGATCGTGTTCGTTAACGGCTTTTCGCAGTAGATGTCCTTTCCAGCCTTGGCGGCCGCCGTAGCGATCAGCCCGTGCCAGTGGTCCGGCGTGCAGACGGTAACGGCGTCGATCCCGCCGTTGGCCAGCAGCTCGCGAAAATCCGCGTGGTTTTTGCAGTCCTGATTCTCGTAACGTGCGTTGACGAGCCCGATGGCGCTCTTGGCGTGCGCGGTGTCGACATCACAGACCGCGACGATCTGGACGTCCGGCTCGGCCATAAACGCCTTGAGGTTGAAGGTGCCCTGCCCTCCGGTTCCAATGCATCCCATTACAATCCGGTTGCTCGGCGCCACCGCCCCGTCGGCGCCACGCGCCGACGCGGGAATAATGGTCGGAAACCCAACCGCAGCCGCCCCAACCGAAGCCTTGACAACGAAGTCCCGACGGTTGATTTGCTTCATGATGTTCCTTATATCATGCCCGGTCGACGACCCCAAGGACTACAAGGACAGCAAGGACAGGAAGGACGAAGCGTCCTTGGTGTCCTTGTGTCCTTGAAGTCCCTATTCCAGAACCACCCGGAATCCAATGTACCCCAACTGGTACGATTCGGGGGCACTGCTGCGCGCGGCTGGCCGCAGAGCGGGCTTGAAGTTCTTCCAGGAACCCCCGCGCACCACCCGGGCACGGCCGGCTGATGGCCCTCGCGGGTCCTGAACAAATGCTCCATCGTAGGCGGCGTAGTAATCGAGGCACCATTCCGCGACGTTTCCGAGCATGTCGTAAAGTCCCGAAGCATTCGGTGCCTTTGTCGCCACCGGCTGACTGGCTCCCTCACTATTGTCGGCGTACCAGCCGACGAGGGGAATGACCGCGGGGTCAGGCCGCTCGGAGGATCCGGCTCGACAGGCCAACTCCCACTCCGCCTCGGTCGGGAGCCGGTAGGTGCGTCCTTCACGCTCGGACAGCCTTCGACAGAACTCCGTCGCCTGGGTCCAGGAGACGCTGTCGACCGGCAACGATTCGCCACGGACGGCACTCGGGTTGTTCCCCATGACGGCCGACCACTGCTTTTGAGTCACCTCGGTAGCGGAGATCGCGAAACCGCGGGTTATCCTGACCGTGTGACGCTTTTCCTCGTCCTGCCGCATGGCTTCATCGCCCGGACTGCCCATCTGGAATTCAGCCGGCGGGATCTTGACGAGAGTCATTCCGAGAGAATTTGTGACGCTCCCGGCTCGAGCGGACGCCAGAGCGAGGAAAAGGATGCTGATAGAAGAAAGAAATCGATTTCGCATCAGAAAAGAGTTTCGGGGACACAAAACTTAATTCCTCTGCCGTACACGACCGGTTCCGTCTGAGTAGCTTGTTGGACCAGGCGTGGTTGCGGCTACGCCACCCGGGTCGTGGCTCGGCCCCCTGAAAGACATCAGAACCGCAAGCGAAGCGCGCGGGCCTGGGACTGTTGCCGACTGTCAGGAATTCTGCAACACCACCCGTCAAGTGTGCTGATCGCC
>RPQK01000733.1 GCA_003819755.1 Acidobacteriota bacterium
CTCGCCGGTTCAGGCCGACCCCGGGGGTCGGCTGCCGGACTCTGGAGAGTCCGGCCACAATAAAAGCCCCGTTCACCGCGGCTGGTTGCACCGCTTCGTCCTGGCCACCGGGCAAAAAAGTAAATGGCCCTGGGCGAGACGCCTGCGCTCCCAGCGGGTGCCCGCACTTGACTCGTTTCAAGGGCAACAACAATCATGCGCGCCAAATCCTCACGTAAAATGCCCCGACTCACGGTTGTCACTCCCTCGTTAAACCAGGGGCAGTTTCTCGAAGATGCGATCAGGAGCGTCTTGGACCAAGGCTATCCGAACCTGGAATACATCGTAATGGATGGAGGGTCGACCGACGGCTCGATCGACATAATACGAAAATACGAGAAGCATTTGACTGCGTGGACCTCCGCGCCTGACGAGGGCCAGTCGGACGCGCTTATGAAAGGATTTTCCCGGGGCACCGGCGAGTGGCTGGCCTGGCTGAACGCCGATGACTTCTACTTGCCCGGCGCCTTCGCTGCATTCCAGCAAACGGCGGGCAACGCCGACGAACAGATCGGACTGCTTTTCGGCAGCGGCGAAGTTCTTGATGAACGGGGCCGGAAGCGCAAGTTCTGGCCACATCCGCCACACTTCGACCGAACGGCGCTCCTGTACGGGCTCGACTACATCATGCAGCCAACGACTTTTTTCAGGCGCGCCGCCCTGACCACAGTCGGTCCCCTGAGGCGTGAATATCACTATTGCATGGATTACGATCTGTGGCTGCGCATCAGCGCCCAGTTCCAGGTCGGGGTTATCCATCACCCGATCGCCGTCGCTCGGGAGCATGCGGCCGCCAAAACGGCCGTGGGCGGTTTTGCCCGGTGGCTGGAGATCCAGGGCATGATCTCCTCCCACGCCGGCGCCCAACTGACCCCCGGACTGATCGACTACCTGGTCCAGACTCTTTACCCGGCTACAAAGAAGCAGGCGGCCGGCCTCTCTCCGGTTGTCCGACGCTGCCTGATGCTCCTCCTTCAGGAGAATGCGGCGGTAGCCCGCGCTTTCTGTTCATCGGGAGATTGGTTCCCGGATGGGTCTGCCGGGGAAGGGAAACTGGAAGACCGAGTTGCGGAGGTACTTCAGAAACATCGGAGCTTTTTCGACGAGTTCGAAGAACTGAAGCGGGCCTTGGACCGCTCCGAAGCCGATGGCGTCGCTCGATTGAAAGCGATGGAACAACTTCAGAAGCGACTCGAAGAGTCAGAAGCGGACCGAGACGCACGCCTGGAAGCGGCCAACAAGCTCGAAAAAAGGTTGGAGGAAGCCGAAGCAGACCGCAATGCCAGGCTGGAAGCCGTCAACAAACTTGAGAAACAGTTGGAGGAAGCCGAGACGGATCGGGCCGCACGGCTGGAAGCCGTCAACAAACTTGAGAAACAGTTGGAGGAGGCCGAGACGGATCGGGCCGCACGGCTGGAAGCCGTCAACAGACTTCAGAAGCGGCTGGAGGAGGCCGAAGCAGACCGGACAGCCCGGCTTGAGGCCGTCAATCAGCTGAACCTCACAGTCGTCGACCTTGAAAAACGGTTGGCGGAATCGGACGCTGATCGGGCAGCGCGGCTGCAGGTCATTCAAGATATGCAGCGGAGACTGGAGGAATCGGACGCCGACAGAAACGCCCGCCTGGAAGTCATCAATAACCTGGGTCAGCAGATCCAGGATCTGAGTAATCAGATCCAGGATCTGAGTAATCAGATTCAGAAACTGAGTGCCGATCTGGCCGAGACTCAGAAATACGACGTACGCACGTTTCCCGTGGCGAAGCTGTACTTCCAGAGGGGCAAAAAGGACTGATGCTGCGCAACCTGCTCGATCACCGGCGCCTGATTCTGGAGTTCGCGAAGCGGGAGCTCAAGACCCGATATACCGGTTCGGTTGCCGGTTTCGCCTGGCACGTCCTCAACCCGATCTTTCTTCTGACGATCTACACGCTGGTTTTTTCGCAGATCATGTCGGCGCGGGTTCCGGGCATCACCAGCACCCTCGCCTATACGGTCTACCTCTGCAGCGGCCTGCTGCCCTGGATAGCCTTTCAGGAGTCGATCAGCCGCTCGACCTCGGCCTTCGTGGAGAACGCCAACCTCATCAAGAAAATCTATGTGCCGGAAGAGATCTTCGTCGCCAATGTCGTGGTATCCAGCACTCTGAACCTGCTGACCCAGCTGGTGGTGTTCCTCTTACTCGCGGCATTTGCCGGCTTTTTCCCCGGAGTCGCACTGGTCTACCTGTTGCTGCTTATCCTCGCCCAGCAGGCCTTTGCCTTCGGTATCGGTCTCACCTTTGCAGCGGCCAATCTGTTCTTTCGCGATGTCACCCATATTGCCGGAATGGTCCTCCAAGCCTGGTTCTGGATGACTCCGATCGTCTACCTGGTTGATATCGTGCCGGAGCGTTTCGTACCCTGGCTTGCGGTAAATCCGATGTACCACGTGACTGAGGGGTACCATCGGATCGTGATCCACGGGCAGGCACCGTCGCCCGGCCAGTGGATGGTCGCCATCAGCGTCGCCGCCGCTTCGCTCGTCTTCTCCTCCTTAGTCCTGAACAAGCTGAGGACGGACATCCGTGACGAAGTTTAAAGGCAGGGATTATCCACGAATTACACGAATTACACGAACTGATCGGTTCGTGTAATTCGTGTAATTCGTGGATAAAGACTTGGTAAATGCAGCCACTTATTGAAATCAGGTCAGTTTCAAAGGCCTACAAACTCTACGGTAGACCGGTGGACCGGGCGATCGAGTGGGCGACACTGGGCGCTATCCGCCGACATGGCCTCCAATGGGCGCTTCAGGACATCTCGCTGACCCTGAACCAGGGCGAAGTCGTTGGGGTCGTCGGTCCTAACGGGGCTGGAAAATCAACCCTGCTGAAACTGATAGCGCGGACAGCCCGCCCAACGTCGGGCGAGGTGACCCGCAGAGCCAGGATTGGTGCGCTTCTGGAATTGGGCGCAGGTTTTCACCCCGACCTCTCCGGCATGGATAACATCGGGCTCAACGCCCGCCTCCTCGGCTTCTCCGAAGGAGAGCTATCTTCCAAGCTGCAGGCGATCACCGATTTCGCAGGGATCGGCGAAGCCGTTCATCGTCCGGTCCGCACTTTCTCCTCCGGCATGTTCGTCAGGCTCGCCTTTTCAATCATTGCAGTCATGGAGCCTGAGGTCCTGGTGATCGACGAGGCCATCGCGGTTGGAGATGTGGATTTCCAGATGAAATGCCTCACACGAATCGAGGAGCTGAGGGCGAAAGGAATCGCGATCATTTTCGTCAGCCACGACCTTTATAGGGTCGAGACACTCGCTGACAGGGCGATCTGCCTGGTCGACGGGAAGATGCAGGCGGAAGGCACGCCTTCTCAGGTGATCCGTTCCTACAGGAGCCTATACGAGAAAGATGCCGCTCTTGCGCCGGCCGTTCCTCTGCACTTCGAGCAATCCCCTGTTCAGATACGAGACCTGACCTGTAATCTGGTCAATGGACGGAATGTCAATGTGACTGTGGCGTACGACGTGTTGAAACTGATTTGTGAGGGCCTGGTCTTTCGCATCGTGTTCGCCCTTCCCGATGAAACGCGGGTGGCGATCATCGGGCACGATGTGCCGGAAGGCCAGACCATCGAACCCGGCGCCTATCGGCTCAGCTTCAAAGTCAAGACGACGAACCTTTACCCCCGCAGGTATCGACTTCACTGCTCCGTCACGTCGAAAAAGTCGGTGGTCTACGACGTAAAGATGGGTGTTGTGGAAGTGACAATACCCGAGCCGACGCTTTGGCCCGCATACCATAGATCCGCCGACCAGCTGACCACGATGTTGGAGTTTGATGTCGTACCCGCGGATAAACGCGGATAAACGCGGATAACGCGGGCCGGCCCACTCGCTGCACTCCTTAATCATGAAAGCTCTCGCTTCGGTTCAAGAGCTCGAATCGAGTTCTTTTCGCTCCTTCA